>JAOUOA010000442.1 GCA_029880625.1 Spirochaetia bacterium | reverse complement strand
GCGCTGTAAGAGTTCCTGGTAAATCAGCTCCTTCAATTGGAATTTTTCTTCCAAGTGTTACGCCTGTTCCGATAAAAATTGCATTAAATCCCTGTGATTTAAGCTCATCGATCGATTTTACCGCCTGATTCTGATTGATTGTAACACCCATTGAGCGGATTGTTTCAATTTCGCTGTCAATAACCTGGTCAGGAAGTCGGTAGGAAGGAATGCCATATCGCATCATACCGCCGCCTTTATCAAAATTGTCGAATACAGTTACACTGTAGCCTAGAATAGCAAGGTCATGAGCACAGGAAAGTCCGGCAGGACCGGCGCCAATTACGGCTACTTTTTTACCGCCTGTATCTTGAGGAGCAGTTTGCTTTAAAGCTGATGCATGCATAGAATGAAAATGAGATGCGGGCTGTTCGCCGTTTATAAGTCGTTTCTGTGTTTCTGGTCGGGAAGATTCTGGACCATACTGTTCTGTGAGAAATTTTTTAAGTGAACGTATAGAGATAGGCTCATCTACTCTGCCACGGCGGCAATTATCTTCGCAGGGAGCAGCGCAGACCCTTCCGCAGGAAGAAGCGAATGGATTTGGAGATCTGGCGGTAAGATAGCCGGCCTCAAAATCGCCTTTTGCAATCTGCTGAACATACATGCCGCAGTCAGTATTAATAGGACAGCCTGTCATGCAGCTGACTTCTTCTCTGAATGAAACAAGATCTCTTGTTCTTGTTTTATATCCCATAATGCACCGCCAAAAAAAATTCTAAATTATATCAATGCAAATTTAATTGCAGACTGAGTAAAATTGTGGAGGGTATATGGCAGAGCAAGGATTTTTTTAAATGGAATAGGCAGAATTGTATGAAAAACTTAAGAAATTAAAGTTTAAGGTTTCTGATCCGGAAAAACTCTGCCTGAAATCAAACGACATAATCTTTAGATTATAATGGTTAATTTAATATCTGGGATTGTAGAAAAAACAGCCGGAAGGATGATTGAGCTATTATTCCTTTATACTTCCGGCCGCATATTTGGTTTAATTAGCTTTTGTTGCCTTTGAAAACTCATCACATACAGGAATTGATTTTTCAAATACTGAACAGTCGGATTTTTCAACTTCTTCCAGGCATTTCATTCCCAGTTTGATCTGTTCGGAAGTAAAGGTAAGTTCTTTATTTTCCTTTTCGTATTCTTTTCTGAATCTTGATTCAGGTGAATCGCATTTTTCTTTAGTCGGGATCATACCCATTGCCATTTTTTTCTGCTCGGGAGTCAGTTCTTTCAGCTGTTCCTGTGCACATTCTGCAATTTTATAGCAGAATTTTTTACCAAAGTCAGCCTTAAATTCATCGCTTGAGGGACCGCCGCAGGATGCGAGGCCTGACAGCATAGATAGAGAAATGATCAGAGATAGTGTTTGTTTCATAGTTGGGCTCCTGTATAAAACATAAGGAATTTAAATTTTCACAAGAATTTTACGATTCATCTGAAAATTTAGTTTTGAACAAGTATAAAAATCATACAGAATCATTCAATCAATAATTTATGGGAATGATTTTGGGAAATCTGCGTGTAGGGAAAACAAGAATCCACAGAACACTTAGTATGAGTCAGATTGGTACTGATGAATGAATAAGAAAAACATTTAATAAAGAAATATTCTATTAGTTTTTAAATTCATAAAACGCTTTTTAGTTTTTTATGAGCAATTCTTCTGATGCAGATATAGATAGAACTGAAAAAAAACCTGCAGCAACAATGAATACGATTTTTATGTATCGTATTCATTGTTGTCAGTGGATTAATTATTCTTCAGCGAAACCGCCAAGAACATCAGCAAGTCTTCGCAGACGAATCTGCTGAACCTTGCCTAGCTGGCTTTCGTTGAGAAGGTTTTGAGCATTCAGTCCTGATCGTTTCATGCGGCTGCCGTTCAGCTGACCAATTAAATCTGAGTTTTTATAAAAATCTGCGGATCTGTAGTCCGGATCCATATCTTCGTACAGTTCGTGTAACATCCATTGCCTCCGTGCAATTTTTGTTTTTTTTATATGTTTGGAGGTTCGGCCGATGCATCCATGCAAGACCGTCCTGATGTACATATCGTCTTTTCCCGTCGAGACTGAAGTATTTTTTTATTTAAAATTCAGGACTGGATGAAAAATCTGGTTCCATCTAATTGATTTAAGGGGAATTGAATGAGAAAAAAACTAATTGCAGGCAACTGGAAAATGAATCTTGGTCCGGCTGATTCGGCAAAACTGGCTCAGGATATACTGAATGCAGCAAGCGGAAATGATAAAGCAGATATTGTTATTGCTCCAACATATACTTCTCTGGACAGAGTTTCCGGAATTATCCACGGCAGCAATGTGAAACTCAGCGCTCAGGATATGCATTGGGAGGAACAGGGCGCCTTTACAGGTAAAATTTCATGGGATATGCTTAAAGAATTAAATGTAGAATATGCAATTCTTGGGCACTCCGAGCAGAGAACATTTTTCCATGAAACAAACCAGACAGTGAATATGAAAACAAAGAAGGCACTTGAAAAAAGTCTGATTCCTATTGTTTGCGTGGGCGAGACTCTGGAAGAAAGAGAGTCCGGCAAAACCAATGCGGTTTGTGAGGATCATGTTAGAGGAGCGTTTCAGGGAATTTCAAAAGAGGATGCTGTAAAGTGCATTATTGCTTATGAACCTGTATGGGCCATCGGAACAGGAAAAAATGCAACTCCGGAACAGGCTCAGGATGTTCATGCATTTATCAGAAATCTTCTTAAAGAAATGTATGATGAGGGAGCTGCTTCTACCATCCGGATTCTTTACGGTGGTTCCATGAAACCAGATAATGCAGCCGGGCTTCTTTCCAAGCCTGACATTGATGGTGGTCTGATTGGGGGAGCTTCCTTGAAGGCTGACAGCTTTCTTGGAATTATCAACGCTGCTCCTTAATACTATCGAATGCAAACCGGGGGATATGATCTCCCGGTATCTCTTTTCCTAACCGTTTTTAACTCTTAAATGTATTTCATTGCAAGAGTTCTAAATAATCTACAATTACAAATTTTTCAGTTTATTATGGAAGGAATAATGAGACTCTATGATTTTGAGGTCGGTAAAGAGTTATTATGATTTTTCTAAATGAATTGACCTTATTTTAGCCGTCATCTAAAATAAGCAGTTAAGGAGAAATCCTTTAATAAGAATTAGAATTGATTGAATACCGATATTAATTCATTTTAATTGGTTTGATTCTTTTCCAGATCTACCGGTGAATTTATGAG
>JAOUOA010000441.1 GCA_029880625.1 Spirochaetia bacterium | reverse complement strand
TGCAATAATCTGTACATCCGGAAATTTCTTTTTAATTTCCTTGATATGATTGATCTGGTAAGACGAATTTCCCTGTGCTGAATCTATCACAACGATATCCAGTCCGACTGCAACCAGTCCTTCCAGGCGTTCCAGAGCATCCGGTTTGGTTGAGACTGCGGCGCCAACCATCAGTCTTTTTTGAGAATCTTTTGATGCAATTGGAAATTCCTGGTGCTTTTTTAAATCGGTTCTGCAAATTAATGCGGAAAGCTGTCCTTTGTCGTTTACAATTGGAAGTTTTCCTTTTTTTGATTTTCTGAGAATATCATTTGCATCGGCAAGAGAAATGCCTTCCTTTGCGGTGATTAAATCTTTTGTCATAACATCTTTTAATTTAACAGAAAAATCGTTTTCAAAATCGATATCTCTGTTGGAGACAATTCCTATCAGCTTGCCGTCTCTCTGGCCGTTTTCAGTAATTGGGATTCCTGAAAATCCGTATTTCTGTTTAATTGCATTGATATCTGTAATGGTCTGTTCCGGGCCCAGAATGATTGGATCAATAATAAAACCATTTTTATAGCGTTTTACTTTTTCGACCAGACTGATCTGTCTTTCAGGGGTATTGTTATAATGGATCACACCAAGACCGCCAAGAAGCGCAAGGGCTATCGCCATTTTATCCTCTGTAACAGTATCCATGGGAGAAGATACAATCGGTCTATGTATGGTCAGATCCCTGGTTATTTTTGTGGAAAGATCCACTTCGCCTGGACTGAAATCTATGTATCCAGGAAGAAGAAGATAATCTCTATATGTTAATCCAGTATGACCCTGAAAGAGTTCTTCAGCGCTTACACCATCCATGATATTCTCCAAATTAGTTTGAACTGTGGATCTTCATCCATTCGTGAGGCTATTTCAGGCATTATTTTTCATAATAGCTGTTTCGTAAATTTTTTCTTGTATCCTCCTTTGAAAAACATTGCATTTCTCATAAATCCCTGAAAGGATTCTTTTTGAGAATGGAAGATTTATTGTTTTCTAAAATGATTTAATATTGTTTCTTCAGGAAAAAATTAAAAAGGAAGCATTCCTCGATTGCCCTCTGAAGAGTGATTTTGATTTATGCAAATAAGAACCGCTGCAGGGCAAAACTGATTTTTATGTTAATCGATCAATAAACAGGTTAAATTGAATGATATATAAGATTGATATCAGACAGGACAGATGCCCGATGACCTTTGTTAAGGTTAAATATGAATTATCAAAAATTCAATCCGGCGATATTCTGGAAGTTACCCTGGCAGAAGGCGAGCCTCTGGAAAATGTTCCTGCTTCTGCCAAACAGCTCGGTTACAGGGTCAGTCCTGTCAGGAAAGTTGAGCAGCACTATATCTTTGAAATTGAAAAACCCTGATTATGCAGTTACTTTTGATGCAACAAGCCAGAGGCCTAAAGCCAGAAGAGCAATTCCGCCCCATTGAACTGGATGCAGAGTTTCTTTGAAAAAGACTCTGGATGCAAGGATCACAATTGCAAATCCTGAAGTTGTCATAATTGGATAGGCCACGCTTAATTTCATGCCATTTGCAAGAACAAATCTGTAGGCAATTAAAGCCAGACCAAAACTGATCACTCCGCTGATAAAAATCGGATTAAAAACCTCCCTTATGTATTCGGGCAGGTATTCTAGAAATCCTTCATTTTTCTTAAAAGTAGATGCCTTGATTAGAATATTGGCAGTGGCATTCATTACAATGGCTATAATAAAAACAATCAGTACGGTAGATTTCAATTATTTTCTCCAGTCAGCATTCAAATTAACAGGAATGCCAGTGTCAAAACAGTTTTATACTTTTGGATGAAAAAATGATTTTCATTGATTACGGCAATTGGAGATTGATTCAAAATGAATTTATTATTAAAAAATTCAACTCAAGGAGATTATGAGAATGAGTCTCACAATCTCCTTTTCCTGGGCAACAGCATTACAGAAGGCTACCGTATTCCACTTCAAAATTCATTTCCATTTATTATACAGAAAAAAATAATTGAAGCTGGTTTGAAATACCGCATTATCAACGGCGGACTTTCCGGCGATACAACAGAAAATGCCTACCTGAGACTTCTCGAATACAAAAAGAATATCCCGCATCTTTCCTGCATTGTAATTGAACTCGGATTAAATGATATCTTTCACGAAATCCCTCTTATTGACATTAAGAATAATTTATTAAAAATTATCCGCACAGCCAGAAATCAGACCTCTGATATAAAAGTTTTTTTAATGGAAATGAAGCTGCTGAACGATTTTCCAGATGAATCAAAAAGAAATTTTGAAAATTTATATCGATCCATTTCAGAAGAAGAAAATATTCCGCTCCTCCCTTTTCCCATGGAAGAGATCTTTCACAATCCTCTGCTGACGATTGGAGACGGGCTCCATCCCAATGAAGCGGGGATGGCGGCTGTTGCGGAAAATGTCTGGAATTCGCTTTCTCCCTACTTCCATGAAGACTGAAAATTTTTTTCTTTTCTTTTCTGCCAGCTTTCATTGCCGCCCAGAACTCTCTTTATAAATTCTTTCTCGTTTTTCACAAGCATTTCGATTTTAAGAACATGCAGCTTCAGTTCATGGGCTGAAGGATCTTCGCTAAATCGAATTGCATCCTTTTCTGTTGTAACCAGAGGCAGATTCCAGGATTTCAGTAGGCAAATATCTTTCTCAGTAAAAATATGATGATCCGGCCAGGAAAATTTATTTAGAATTCGCAATCCCAACTTTTCACAAGACCTGTAAAATGAATCTGGATTACCAATACCGGCAAAGGCTCCAACCTCTCTGGATTTCAGTTTCGGAAATACGCCGGCCAGTTTATGAACAGATTCAAAAATCCTAATATCCCCATTAATTGCCTGAATGGTTTCTTTCCAGCGCTTAACCATTACAGAACCGGCAAAATCGGTTCGGGTCAATAATATGGTATCCGCACGGAGAAGTGAATTTAAGCCATCCCGAAAATGACCCGATGGAAAGACTTTCACTTTTTCTGGAGGAATGGTTGCGTCAATCAGCACCAGATCATGATTTCTGAAAATGGACGGATTCTGAAAGGCATCATCCAGAATCACATATTGCGAATTTTCGCCGAACATCTGAATAGCATGCGCACGATTTTTTGAAACAGCTACCTGAAGGCCCGGAACCCTGGAAAGAAGCAGCGCTTCATCCCCTGCTTCACGAAAATCGGCCAGCAGCTTTTTCCCATCTGAAACAAGCAGCGGAGAACCTGCACTG
>JAOUOA010000440.1 GCA_029880625.1 Spirochaetia bacterium | reverse complement strand
AAGCGGTCTTTTTTTTATTGCAATTAATTTCCATAAGAACTCATCATAACAAAATTAAAATAGTTTAAGGAGTCAGTTCATGAATTAAATCATATTGATGGCCGGTATTGTTTTTTCTCTCTGGTCAGACGCGAATGATAAAAAATCAGGATGTGGTTTGCAAAATGTTAAACGAAATCAAGGCGCATTACGACAGAACCGTCTTCCATAAATTGTTAAGAAATCAAAGGGTCATAAAATTTGCGAGAAAATACCCTGTCAGGATTGAACAAAAATCTAAATCTATTTTTCAGGTAAATGGAATGTACAGAAATTTAAACCCGGATAAAACTCTGGAAACAATTCAAATCCTTCAGAAGCGAATTAAAGAGCGCTTTCCATCCTCGGGTCTTTCCCGTGTCTGCGCTGAATTTTATCATGTTGCTGAAGAAAGTAAAAATAGGGCTTTAAATATTTCCAATCCGAATTATACGCTTCGTGCTGCAGTCGGATTGAGCATGATCGTAATTCTTGCCGCGCTCCTATACCTTGTATTTATGATGGATGTAAAAATTCATACTCTGGATCTTGGCGAACTTGTGCAGATCACTGAGGCAGGACTGAATGTCGTGCTTTTAATCGGCGGCTCCATTATATTTCTTGTTACGGCAGAAATACGAATCAAGCGCTCCAGAACTCTTGATGCCCTTCATGAACTCCGGACGATTGCTCATGTAATCGATATGCACCAGCTTACGAAAGATCCGGGAAAAATGCATAAAAATGTAATTCATACAGCTTCTTCTCCAAAACAGATTTTGAATGAATACGAACTCATGCGGTATCTGGATTACTGCAGTGAAATGCTGTCTTTAATTGGCAAGGTTGCAGCGTTATATGCTCAGAATTTTAAGGATTCAGTCGTTATATCTTCAGTGAATGAAATTGAAAATCTCACAACAGATTTAAGCCGCAAAATCTGGCAGAAAATTATGATTCTGCATAAACTTCAGGAAGCATGAATAGGCAGGTATTATTCTGTTCAGAATACATATTCAATCAAGACGGCTCATACAGAAAGGTAATTCATGAACCAGAGGGGATTTTACCTTCAGAAAGCAAGAAGTCTGAAAGCGAGACCGGAACGTATTCGGTGGAAGATGGAATGATAATATTTAGCAATCAAAATAATGAAAAGAAAACCTGGGATCCATTGAAATTTTTTCATCCGGAAGAAGACCGCTGCAGCGCATAAAATCCATCAGACCCAATTTCTTTTTTTGTATAAATCAAAGCCCGTTTTTAATGCGTCTTTAATTTGTTTTTTGATTTCAGGCGTAAGTTTTCGTATATGAAAACAAGATTTTCCCTTCAGAAGAGAAAGCAGTTCATTATTGAAAACTCTTTTTAATTCTGTGTCAGCATAAACCGGCATAAAATAAAATCCGACATAGGAGCTCTGTATTATCAGACCTGCGAAATATACTTCTTTTCGTTTTCTTCCTGCAATTTCTACTTCTTTAAATGACCAGAGGTCGTATCTCCCTTCCAGATTGATTTTGCTAAAAAAATATTTTTCATAGGTTGTAAGAAGAATTTTTAATCCTTGAAAAATTTCCAGAAGTTCATCCTGATTGAGTTTCATTTTGACGCCATTTTTCCTATGAACAGATTGCATGGACGGCTTTTTGGATTTCTTCCTGCCAGGCGGCCTGGCAGAAATCCCCGCTGATTTTTTCTGTTTTAAGTTTTGTTTTAAAGGACCCATATGTAATAGGACGCTTTTTTGAATTTATCTATTCTGTTATGAAAGCAGGTTACAATTTCTGTACTGAAAAAAATCATGCATTCTACATCGATTAATTCAGTTGCCGACGGAATAATACTGTATTTATCTGTAATAAAATTTTTATAAATCTGCTTGAATAAGGATAATTTTATGTATGAAAAAAGTATCGAACGGTTGAATCAGGCTGTTGGCGAGGAGCTTGCTGCAGTTCACCAGTACATGTATTTTCATTTCAGGCTGGATGATCAGGGATATGACCTTCTTGCAGCACTATTTAAAAAAACGGCTATTGAGGAAATGATTCATATTGAAAGAATTGCCGATAGAATTCTCTTCTTAAAAGGCGATGTCAAACTGGTTGCTGCAGATGAAGCAAGACAGATTCATGATGTTAATGAAATGCTTGATTTTGCATGCCGCAGTGAATCAAAAGCAATGCAGATGTACAATCAAATGGCTGTGGAATGCGGCGCCGATGCTGATTCAGCAACGAAAAAACTTTTTGAATCGCTTGTAGAAGACGAAGAACGTCATTTCAGTCAGTTTGATAATGAGATGGATCAGCTGAAAAAATTCGGTGAAAATTATCTCGCCCTGCAGTCTATTGAAAGAAGCAAGGCAACATACATGAATCCCATAAACCGCGGATCGGAGCAGAATCCCTGAAAAAAACCTGATGACTAAATTTTGTGCGCTGTGCGAAAGTCAGGAATTGCTTACGTTTCATCATCTTATCCCTAAACGATGCCATTCAAATAAATGGTTTAAGAAAAGGTACAGTCGGCAAGAAATGCAGAGCTGCGGAATTACACTTTGCAGAAAATGCCATTATTTTATCCATAAAAAATATACCGAAAAAGAGCTGGGTAGATATTTTAATACACTGGAAAAACTTCTATTAGATAAAATGATTCAGGAGTACGTTCAGTGGGCGAAAAAACAGGTTGATTAATTGGAATGAGTTCTTTTGTGTAAATTATTTATGTTTCGAAAATTCATCCATGTATCAATTTCGCATACAATTACTGGCTGCTGAAAATCAAAACAAAGTTTTATTTCAATAATTGTAGCAAAAATTAATGATGCATTCTGAATAAAATTACTATCCTAACTTCTGCCGTATTCTGGAATCTAATCATTTTCATTTATTTTAAAGATCGTCTGTGTAAAAGAATATTACGGCTTGAATTGGTAAAATATTGCTTTATATAAATCAAGAGGAAATTTTTTCTGACAATATGAATGCAAAAATGATTTCCATAGCAGCAATTGCTCTCTGGGCAGTTACAATTCTCACAGGAGTTTTCTTTTTTATGAAAGGAAATACAGCATCCGGAGATGATAACCGCACTGCTGTTGTATTAACTCATTCAGAAAAAGTCATGGTTCTTGGCGAAATGCGTCAGATGCTTGGAGCCGTCCACGGAATTCTGGAAGGTCTGGAAGCGAATGATATGAAAAAAGTAGAAAAAGCGGCGCTTTCCGGGGGAACTGCTCACATGGTGGACATGAATCCTGGATTT
>JAOUOA010000439.1 GCA_029880625.1 Spirochaetia bacterium | reverse complement strand
GGCGTGGCGAATTTCATTGAGGATTCCTCCGACTATATTTTTCAGGCAATTAAAGCTGCCTATGTATCGCGTCCCAAGGTTCAGAAAGAAGCAGGCTCTGCTGCCATAGCCCGTGTGCGAAATGAAATGGCAAACAAGGATCGAAGCCATCATGATTCCAGCTATAAAACAACAGATAAAATTATTGCAATCGGAGCTTCCACAGGCGGAACCATTGCGATTGAAAATGTCCTGACAAGACTCGGGCCGGATATCCCCGGAATTGTCATCGTTCAGCATATGCCCGAAAAATTCACGAAAGCTTTTGCCGATCGTCTCAATAAGATCTGCGAAATTGAGGTGAAAGAAGCGGAAGACGGAGACCGTGTAATTACTGGAAGGGCTTTGATCGCACCCGGAAACTTTCACATGAAGCTGATGCGTACGGGAGGCCACTATACCGTCGAAGTAAAAACGGGTCCCATCCTCAATCATCACAGACCGTCTGTCGATGTCCTTTTCCGCTCTGTTGCAAAAAGCGCCGGAGCGAATGTTCTCGGACTGATTCTTACAGGCATGGGCGATGACGGCTCTTCAGGCATGGTGGACATGAAAGAAGCGGGCGCATACAATATGGCGCAGGATAAAGAAAGTTCTGTCGTATGGGGGATGCCCGGCGAAGCTTATAAAAAAGGATGCGTCGATATTCTTGTCCCTCTTGATCAGATCCCCATGAAAATCTCATCGCATTTTAAGACTGCATTGCGTGCCTGATTTTCTCAGTCTGAAAAAACGATTCTCATTTTGATTGCAGAGGTCTGAACTAAGATGATTTTTTCTTTTTTCCGGGGCTTTCTCTTTGTTTTACGTTTTCAATGGAAGGGTAATCTTTTTTATAGGCGCTGATTTCTTTTCTTGCAGCTGCCGGAGTCCATTTTAAGATTTTCGCCATAATTCCGGAAACTTTTTGAACTGCTTTATCTCCCGGATATCCCAGAGTTCCCATGGCGAGCCGACGGTTCAGCATATCTTCAAGAGTACGTGCAGATTCATGTGTCACACCGTAGTAAACCTGCGCCAGAATATCGGGAAGTTCCGGTACAATTTGTTCTGCAAGCTGAGGTTTGTCTTTTAACAGATGAAGAATTTCTCTGTGCTCGGTTCCATACAGACGAATCAAATGCCTGTGGGAATCTTCGGGCAGAAAGGTGAGAGCATAATCGCGCAGAGCCTTTGCTTCATATTCTTCATGCGAATCGCCATAGCAGATGGATCCAAAAAGAGGAGATTTTAATGACGAAGACTTTTTGGCTGCAATTCCTTTTAATTCTCCTGATCTGATTATTTTTTTAACCGTCTGTTCTCCCAGATCCCGGGATGTGGTCAGTTTTCCGCCTGCGACAGAAAAAAGTCCCGGAAAACCCTCTGCAGCATGGTTGTAAATTTCAGATTTACGAGAAGCTTTGTAAGTAGATGTTCCGGAAGAAATTAACGGCCGAAGCCCGATCAGTATGCTTTTGACTCCTGACGTTTTTATGGGATTTGTGAGCGATTGATTGACTGTATGGATGAGATCGCTTGAATCTTTATAGCCGGGGTAGAGGGTATCCGGATGATCGGCAAAAGGCGTATCGGTTGGGCCGGTTAAAGAAAGATTCATCCAGGGCAGAATAAAAAAATGGCGTCCGGCTTCATTCCTGTGGAGAACAGCGTATTTCCCGCAGATGTCTTTGCTCAGAATATGAATTCCCTGAGAACGCTGCAGGGTCTGCGCAGGTGTTTCCATGACCCTGCCCAGTGTGTAGTCCAGCCAGGGTCCCGTGCAGTTGACGAAAACTTGTCCGCGGATTTTATATTTTTTCCCTGTGATCAGATCGGTTGTATGAACTGATAGAATTCTTTTTTTTCCGTTTGTATCAGATGTTTGAAATGAGTCGGCAGACATATGGTTGAATGCAACCGCTCCCGAAGAAACTGCAGTTTTCAGAAAAGCAAGCGAAAGGCGTTCAGGATGCAGACTCTGTAAATCGTAATAAACAAATCCTCCCTTCAGCCCTTCTTCTTTCATGCAGGGAGCAAGCTCAAGAACCTTTCTCCGCGAAATCCATCTTGAAGCGGGCATCTTTTTATCTTTCGGAGTAAAAAAGTTCCTGTCAAAGGAGAGAAGGTCGTAAAGGCGAAGACCGATCCTCATCATGAACTTTCCAGGTTTGCTGAAGTTGTAAACCGGCAGAATGATGGGCAGAGGCATAACCAGATGAGCGGCTGCATTGCCCATGATTTTACGTTCGCGCAGAGATTCGCGGACCAGGCCGAATTCCATATTTTCCAAATAACGCAGACCCCCGTGGATCAGTTTTGAAGTGGCTGCGCTTGTTGCACATCCGAAATCGTTTTTTTCAATAATTGCAGTTTTCAGGCCTCTTTCCGCCGCCTCTCTTGCAATGGCAAGACCGGTAATCCCTCCGCCGATCACGACAATATGAAATTCCTGGTTCAGATTGGATGGGTTTCTTTTTATATTCATATCAGACAGGCCTTTTTTTTATGATAAGCTCTCTTTCAATTTCAAAGATTTTATTCTCGATTTTCTCAAGATTCATCTTTTTTTTATCTATTTCTTTAATAAACAGTTCTTTCCCGAATTTCTGAATAGCATCCATCGTTTTGATGTTTTTTACGCCGATCAGCTGCATCTGGAGAGTGCCCGTTCCCTGAACAGGGCCGTCTGATTTTTTCAGAATCCGGGTTATGCTTCCAATGGTATCTCTTGAAAATGCAGGTCTGGTATGATAGCCTTCCGTATAGCTTTTCTCCCAGAGCACATTTTCCGTACAGTCGCGGCCTGCAAGTCCGGCAAGCCAGGAAAAAACCAGTCCGCCGTAGACAACGGGTCTGCCTCCCATATCGCCTGAAAGCCCGGATGCAAAAATTTCGTCATAGTGGAGAGGATGAGTGTTTCCCACCCTGTAGGTCCAGGGGATGTGTTCGTCAGTAATGGTTCGCATATTTTTATGTACTATGATCTGTCCTTCATTAAAATCTTCAAAATACGTATTCGCAGAAGTCTGGGAAATCATGCTCTCGGGACAGGTTTTGAAATCAGGAAGGACAGCGGTTAAGCCGGTGTCAGGGAATGGTAAGCCGGCAGCTGAGGATGTAGCGGAAGTTTTTCCCGGCGGGATCATAATCTTTCTTTCGTAATGCAGAATGACCTCATGTTTCTGATTGAGCGCTGCCGTTTTAACTTTAACAATGCCGGGCTTATCCCCTCTGTCTTTTTTTTCCAGAACTTTAGATATGGAACGGATCGT
>JAOUOA010000437.1 GCA_029880625.1 Spirochaetia bacterium | reverse complement strand
CGTAAAAAAAAAATTGAAATCGTACCGGATAAAATTTCCAGACCGTAAAAAATTACGCTATACCGGATTGGTTTATTGGAAATCATGTAAATTTACGTCGCATGATTTATGCATGGAACCCGACCCCGACTGCCGGGTCCATAAATTAAAAACAATGTCAATTACTATAATAAAAAAAATCAAAGAAATTAAATCATTTGATTTCCAGCCCGGGCGGATTCTTGCCATGAAATATAAAATCATCTCCAAACTGGGAGAGGGCTGGGAAGGCGAAGTCTATAAAATCCAGGAATTGAGCACAGGGATTGAACGCGCTGCAAAAATATTTTACCCTGAAAGAAACATGAATAACCGTACCGTAGAAATTTATGCAAAAAAACTGCATAAACTCAGGGAATGTCCCATGGTCATGAAATACCACAATCAGGAAACCATGTTTTTTAAAAAGATTCCCGTAACCATCCTCATTTCAGAATATGTAGACGGGGTTCTTTTGACCGAATATGTAAAGGCCATCAAAGGCAGACGTTTGAGCAGTTTTCAGGGTATCCATCTGCTCCATGCACTTGTCAGAGGGATTGAATGCATCCATGCCTTCGGCGAATACCACGGCGATCTCCATTCCGAGAATGTCATCATACGAAGGCTCGGCCTTTCTTTTGAACTGAAAGTAATCGATTTTTACAACAGAGGGCGCGCAAACCGGCTCAAGCGAACTCTGGATCTCATCGATGCCATACGCATTTTTTATGATGCTCTCGGTGGACAGAAATATTACCAGAGCCATCCAAAAGAAGTAAAAGATATTATCTGCGGTCTTAAAAATTCTCTGATTTATAAAAAATTTAAAACGGCAGGCGCTCTCAGGCGCCATCTGGAAACTCAGGTCTGGTCCTGAGCTTCCGGCATCCTTTGAATCTCGAAACGGCTTATAAGCAAACGGGAAGTTTGTCGGGATATCCGGACCGAGCTGCCGCAGGCATTGTGATTTTTTTATTTGTTCGGATATACATATAAAAAAATCTGTTTTGAAAAAAAAATGCAACGATTCCCATAATTTATACACAGTAAGATTATGACCGATCAATCCTTCCAAGAATCTGACTTTCTTACAAACTATTCATTATCCCAGCAAAAGATTATCTTAAATCAATCTTCCGTAAAACAGGTCATTGCAGCTGCTGGAAGCGGAAAAACACGAACCGTCACAGGGCTGATCAATTTTAGAATTCTTTCAAAAACCTACCCTCCTGAAAAAATTCTGATGCTCAGCTTTTCAAGAAAAGCAGTCCAGGAATTAAAAGAGAGAATTCCTGAATCATTCCGGGAAAGACTAGAAATCTCAACTTTTCATGCATTTGCTTATCGCTGGCTTTCCCGCATTCATCCGGAACTTTCTTCAGGAGAAATTAAGATTCTTAAAGAGGAAGATCGATTGATATTTTTCCAAAAATACTTCCAGGAACATGCCGATGCAGTCGGCGGTATTCCGTACAGGCTTCTTTTGTCAGACAAAAAATTGTTCAAAGAACTTCATCCGGAAATTTACAAAAGTTCTTTTAAAAAATTTTCGGAGTACAAAAAAGCAAATCAATATCTGGAGTACGGCGATTTGATCCGTATTCTGGTGAATGATCTGATTGCAGGCAAGCCCTATGTTGATTCTTTGCGTTCTTCTTATGATTTAATCGTGGTTGATGAATTTCAGGATACAGATCCTCAGCAGCTTGATTTTTTAAAAGAAATGAAATGCAGAGAACTGGTCGTTGTGGGAGATGACTGGCAGGCCATTTATGCGTTTCGAGGAGCCAGCGCCGAACCATTCATGAATTTTACAAAACAATTCCGGCATACGAAAGTATTTTATCTTTCGGATAATTATCGAAGTCTTCCGGAAATCATCAAGCTCGGCAATCATGTCATACAGTTTTCAAACAGGCAGCTGAAAAAAAAAGTTTGCGCCGCCCGAAAAGAAAAAAAAAGAAACGCTGTTTTTGCAGTTCCGCTTTTGCCCGGATCTGAAAGATTCATCCACGAACAGTTTCCCCGGGAATTTTCTTTCAGAATTCTAACCAGAAGCAATCGAAGAAGACTCAGCTGGATCGATTCTGGACTTCCCGATCAGTCTGTAATGACCATCCATAAATCAAAAGGACTTGAATTTAACTGTGTTTTTCTGGATATAACCGGCGGCTGGTCAGGGTATTCCCCCGATCAAAAAAATCATCCCGGAGCTGACGAAGAAATCCGTATCGCCTATGTGGGACTTACACGGGCTGTAAACAAACTCGTAATCTTTTACGATCCGGATGCGCCTTTAGACAGAAGCCAGGGCGCACTCTTTGGAAATGTATTTCGGCCGAAGGTAAAATGCATCAAACTCTGTCAGCTTAAAGAGCTTCTGGCTTCATAAATTCCAGATGAAAATTGTAATTTTAATTGTTTGATCCTGGAAATTTTTATGGATTCTTAATAAAAATATCAAAACCCTGAATTTCTTGATCCGTCTAACTTTCAGCTGTAAAATGCTGCAGGAAATTTGAAATGTTTTTTATATTTTGCGGGGCTTTGTGATGAGAAATTTGAAATGGCCGATAACACGATTCTTTTCAGCTGGAGTTATGATTTTATTTGCATTCTGCACCGTAAAAAATAAAGAACCGGTCCGGTCCGGCGTAAAAATCATAAAGCAGGAAACCGGACCCACTTTATTTATTGCAACAGCGCGTGCATCAAAAGCCTCTCTTCAGAAGAGCCGGCGCGCCATGATGCAGACCACTTCCTGCGATGCAGCAAAGCTTCTTTTAAAAAAAGAATTAAAGCATTCGGGAATGTCTTTCAATCAGATCACCATCACCGAAGCGGAACTGCTGGAAAAAGGCGAATTTTGCAGAATTACTGCTGAATACTGAAACCAGGCAACGCAAAAAGATTTAAAATTTAGATTTACTGATTTCTGCCTGAAAACCGCTTGAAAAATTTTAAGATATTTATATTTTTAAATTTACAAAGATGGAAAAAAAACTTAAAAAACCTCCTGAATTTATTTTCTTTGAACGATATGACAGTAAAACTTCTTTTGGTTTCGATGATTTTGAAGAAAAAGTAAAAAAACAAGATGTTTCCATTGAAATTCTCTATTTCAGAACTTCAAAAACAAATTTTCCAGCTGCATCGCCTGATGAACTGTTGAAAAAAAATAAATTCACAGAAATTTCTGAAAATCTGGATGAAAGCACAGAGACGCTTCTTTCCCTGCAGTCGCTCAATCCGGGAATTCAAAACCGAGTGTTCAGCGA
>JAOUOA010000438.1 GCA_029880625.1 Spirochaetia bacterium | reverse complement strand
GGGACTTCCTGACTTAATGGAAAGCAGAAGCGATGTGATTTTTAGTGTTGTTGAAGAATCAAGATGGGCAAGCGCGATAAATGACCATTCAGGATAGAGGCGTGTTGATACAGCATAGGGAAAATCATCAACAGGCCGACGGTTTAAAACTTTTAAGCTGTTTTCGTTCAATATGCCTTTATCAATCATCTGTTCAAAAAGACCTGCTGGCAGAAAGCCTGCATCAGCACGTCCTTCAAGAACTTCCCTGACAATATTTTCCGGGGAAGAATGATCAGTCATCAGATGAATATCTGATCTATCAATATCTGCCTGTTTTAATTCATAAAGCGGCATCATGTACGCCCACATGGCATAGGGAAGATAGCTTGCAATTTGTCTGCCCTTAAGATCTTCCAGACTTAAGATATCATTCCGTTCATTACGGACAATAATCGTAGCTCCCTGGAAGCCTGCAGGCCTTCCTGATGCATCCTCTACAAGTGTTGCAAGAGCATGGGGTTGGAGATCCAGTGACTTCAGGTGAAGATAATGGGCAGGATTGGTCAGGACAAAATCAATCTTATTTTCGGTAATTGCTGAATTCAGTTCATTGAAGTTTAATACAGATATATATACCGGTAAGCCCATTTCTTTTGAAAGGTATTCGGCAAAAGGTTCCCAGCGTATTTTGGAAGATGCAAAAGATTTTTCGTCAAGTATGCCGATTCTTGTACCGAACTCATGAGCATACGCTGATCCGTTGAAAAAAATCAGCAACAGTAACTTACTTAATATAAAATAACGCAAAATATTAGACCTTTTTTCATTCAAGCAGACAGTTCAGTTTAGATAAAGAACGATTTTGCATGGTTTATTGAAATATGGAATTTGCTGCAAAATACAAATTATAATGATATATAGAAAAATATCAATTTGTATTTTAAGAAGATATTTATATACAGACACATATGTATAAAAATTTTTCCATTTTATAAAATATTATATATGAATTGACGTATATATTTTCATTTTTACAACATTTTTGGTTATCCGGGGCTTTTTTATCCAGAATAAAACTTCTCTTTGGCTGTAGGTTTAGAATGCCTTTCGTTGACTATGGAAAAACTAAATAAGAATTCTATGATTCCGATAAATGCAATTTACGGGAATCAATTATTTTTATAATATCTGGCTTCCTGTGTGAGGTTTACTTTAAGAATCCTTAAGTTTTATCTCTTCATTGAGTTGACAGGAAAAATGATTGGCTGTTCATGTCTTAATTAAAAAAAGGAATTTTTATTATGATACTGGTTATTCTTATTATACTTCTCAATTTAACGGTAAGCTTTATGGGATTTCGTGCTTTTCAGAAAGGCGAAAGCGCTGATTACTTATTTATTCCCTCAGAAGTTATCCAGGGAAACAATCTCAGGGGAATGCTCCTTTCAAATTTTGCACATGCAGGTTGGGGGCATCTGCTGTTTAATATGATTAGCTTTTTCTTTTTTGCTCCTGTCATAGCCCGTATGGGCGGGAGTTTCTCTTTAATTCTGATCTATTTTATTTCCGGAATAGGGGCATATCTTTTGATTCTATTCGTTCATGCAAAAAATCCGTTATACAGATCACTTGGAGCAAGCGGTTCTATTTCCGGAATCATCTTTGCCTCAATTGTATTTGATCCTTCTATAAATATTATGTTTTTATTCTTCCCGGTTCCCATCCCGGGCCCAATATTTGCTGTGGGATATATTCTTATTTCCTATTATCTTATGAAACAGCAGGGCGGAAATGTCAGTCATGAAGCGCATATTGGAGGAGCGATTGTTGGTTTTGTCCTTGCTATTTTTCTTTCGCCATACGGAATCGATCCTCTTCTGGAAAGAGTGACGAATATGATCGGTTGAGCGGCAGAAATTTATAATTTACTGAATAATCGTTTTTTGCAAGAAAATGTCACCATTGGTAGATCTCCTTTTTTTTTATGAAACGATAAATTAATCTAATTTAAAGGGAGGAAGTTTCACAATTGCTGAGATGCCGAATCATTATATACCGTCCATAACCAAACCGCGATATTGATCGTATCCTTTCGTCAGAAAGAACACGATCATATACGATATCAGCCAGAAAAATCTTAATAAAAATTTAGCCTGAGCCATTTTTGTTTTCATCAAAATGGATTCATTATGTGAAGTTTTTTTATAAATAATTTGATGATTGTTTCATTTCAGTTGCTGACGCTGATTTAAAGCAAGATCATACCAGTAGCCGGCGCTGTTTCTTTTTATGATTTGATCCAGCATGTGTTTTTCGGCACCTTTGTTTGTCAGCTCATATTTCCCGAAAAGACTTCGTTTGAGATGTTTTAAATATGTACTCTGAGGGTATCTTGCTCCTTCCATTTCTTTGATAACAGGAAGGCCCGGAACAAGTCCAAAAGCCTTTTTCCCTGAAATTAGAAATTTTCCTTTTGTTGTTTCAGCTTCAATGGCACAGAAAATTCCAATAAATTTAATTTTTCCAGGCTCTACATTTATTTTCATGATATTTCCATTTTTTGCCGGATCAAAATAATATTTCATAATGTATATGTTATTTTTGATATTGTCAATTTTTTCAATGTAGGACATGGTGTATTCTTTTCCGGTAGCAAAATTCGATTCTGCGACAATATTTCCCATGTAAACTTCATCGTTTCCCTTGATATTCACATGTCTGTAACCGTCAGATGTTTTCTCAGCATACTGAACATAATGAATACTTGCCATCTGATTATTCAGTTTGGGTTTTTTGCCAAATTTTTTATCTGCCATAAATATTCCGAAAACGACGGCTCCAGGTTTTTCGCCCTGGGAAGGCTCTTTCAGTTTGGAAGATGCGCAGGACATAAAGAACAGCGCTGCAGAAGTTATTGCGATACTGAGTTTATAAATATTCTTTTTTGAGGTCATTTTTTCTCCTTTCATGACATATTGGTATTTTCAAATTTTTCTAAATTGAAATTATATAAAATACATGATTTTCATAATATTATATTATTAAAATAAATCTTCCAGGTTTATAAAGTTGGAAGACAATAAAATAAAAATTTGCTAATCTTCTATAAAAGTTAAAGATTGTTGATAAAGAAAAAAAAATAAGGATTAATTTAAATGAGAACGATCATTGCTTCTGGATTGATGCTGTTTGCCGGTACATATTTTTTAATCAGAAATATAATTTATTTGCTTGATGAGAGCAAAATGCGGGCTTATCTGGAAAAAAGTCACAAAGCAAAATTTTGGATAAAAAAGCTAGGTATGGACAAGACAATT
>JAOUOA010000435.1 GCA_029880625.1 Spirochaetia bacterium | reverse complement strand
TCTCATGACTGAGAACAGTCATGGAATCTTCATCCACAAAACGGATATCCGATCCGTCAGTATTAAAATCAGAATAGGAAAGATCGCTTCCATTTAATGTAATGAGAACAGGAAATTCAACAAGATTGGATGTAGAAATATTTCCTGAAAACATAATTTTAATCCGTTTATTCCAGGATTTATCCCACCAGCCAGGGGCTAAGATCAAATCTCCGTCTCCGGGAAACTGCTGTGAACAATTCCCAAGGACAAAAGCGGTCAAAAGAATATGAAACAGGAAAAGAATGCTTCTTTTAAATTTTTTTCCTGATATTCTTTTCTTTACAGCAGTTCTATTTTTAATTGATAGATCCATTGTCTTGAAACTGCATTTCTGTTTGCAGGGCGATTTGACTTTATGATTCGTCAAATTTCATATCATTCATAAACATTTTTCAATGATATGAATGAATCCTATTTTATCCAGTAAAAAATCAGTTTTATTTCTTGTTTTTCAAATAGATCTGATAAATGCTTAGAGATTTTATATTGATGATTTATCAAATTGAATCTTGAAATGTTTTTCTTGAATTGATTTAATATGAATATTTCAAAACTGGCAGGACAAATATTCAAAAGAAAAGTTCCGCTTACGTTTAATAAAATAGTAAAATTCCAGACGATGAACTTATCTCTAATACCTTGAATCAAATCAAAGAAATTTCCTGACCGGACTTTTTATGAAGCCTGCAGGGAGCTTATGCAATCTGTTCTAAATTAATTGATAATTGTATTGTTCTAATTGTAGCATTGCAGTAGTTTTATGCCATTTCCAATGAAAAAGCATCCTGGAGAATGATTTAAAATCCAGGCGCCTGCAGGGCTCTGAGCGTCGGATGCATTTTAAAACTATCATTTTAATTTATTCTATATTCAGGGACATTCAAAATTACGGGATAACCAAATAATTAAAAAAATATGATTTTAGAAAAATCTAAATTTTTTAAAGGCAGACAAATTCATAGAGATTCATGATACAGTCAATCCAGCAAAATACTGAACCAAAATGAATCTTTGCTCTTGATTAGATCTGGAATCTTTTTTATGGGAATTCAAAAACTTATCATATCCTTACTGCTGCTGCTCTCAATTTTCTGCACTTCTTTTCAATCGGCAGAGAAACCATTAGATTCATATCACGGCATCTGGCTTCTGAACAGAGAAAAAACTCTTGAAATCATGCTGAAAAAAAGAGGCGAGGATTTCCGTACTCTTTCAACCGGTGAGCAGACCAGAATGATCAGCAGTTTTCCTTTTGATTTGATCGTTGAATTCAGCGTAAATGGAGAATGGAAAGGAAGCTTTCTTGATACAGACGGTACCGCCAATAATGGAAACGGAGTTTATACTTCAACTCCCAAAAACAATAACGAATTTGTAATTTCTGTGGAAGAAAAATCGGGCAAATCAAGCTTTGCCAATTCTTTTATCCTGAATGTATCATCGGACCGTGAAATCCGGATTCAGCTCAGCGGAAAGGAAACCGTAGAACTGATCCTCAACCGAACAAGAAAATTTTATCCTATCAATAAAAGACCTGAAATGGTTTCTCCGAATTCTAGAGATATATAAACCGGGCTTCATCTGCAAATTTCTGCAAAAACCAATCGTAAAATGCAAAGCTTCATCGATTGATAAAATCTACATTCCAGCATCCATTTGCGTATGAGATACAGGAAAATTTTCCTGTATCGATAGAAATAGAAAATATTTTTTCATGGGGAATTTCAAGCGTCGATCCCAGAAGGATGCGGATCACGCCGGCATGGGTTACGGCAAGAATATCTTTATTTAAATTCAAACGTTTACATTCTTCCAGAAAATCCAGAACCCGAGTCCGCATCTGAAAAAACGATTCTCCTTCCGGAGGCGATTCGTTTTGAAAATCATCCGCCCATTTTCTGCTTTCATCTTCAGGAATTTCTTTCCAGGATCTGCCCTCCCATCTTCCAAAATTCATTTCCTGCAGACGCGGATCGATTTTGACAGATCCGTTACGGGATAAAAACTCTGCCAGTTTTCGTGCGCGCATCAGGGGACTTGTATAGATTTGTGAGTTGATTAAAGATGAGTCCAGGATTTCTGAATATTGACTCTGAACCATTTGAAAATCTCTTTTAAAGTCCGAATGCAGTTCGGCATCATACTGACCGCAGCAGATTCCCTCACGGCTGATTCGTGTATGTCGAAGAAGATAGAGTTTCATGATAACGTTTTGAACTTATATGCCAGAAACCAATTCCTTTTACTTATAAAATGGATGTTTCAATAGAATATTTCGGCGTCCCATTATCATTGTATATTCAGTCAGAAGCATGCCGGCAAAAAAATGTTAAAATCAGTTTTTCCAAACAAGCAGTACTGCGTAAATCAAAATTTCTGAAATCTGCTGCAGAGCGCCCAGGCAGTCTCCTGTATAACCGCCAATTTTTTTATAAATATAGAACATAAATAATGCTGAAAACAGGTATGATGTAAGAAAAGCCGTAAGAATAAAAATCCATTCACTGTAAAAGAAAGCGGAAAAAAGGATCACTGGAAGAAGCGAAAAAAGAATTTCTAAAATCCTCATTCTATTCTTCAGAAATGATGATTTTCCTTCGCTTCTTGCATAATCCATCCAGGGAAGAAACGATACGGTAGAAAATCGGCTGAGCATATGAGCAAACAGGACTCCGAATATTATGTAAGAACTTTTCATTTCGAAAAGAATAAAAATCTTTAAAAGCACCGAAAAAACTGCGGCAAGAATTCCGTAACTGCCGCTTCTTGGATCTTTCATAATTTCAAGAATTTGTTTTTTTGAATACCCGCCTCCGAATCCGTCAAAAAAATCCATAAGGCCGTCTTCGTGAAAGGCGCCTGTGAGCAAAATCACGGAAAGAAGCATGAAAATAACAGATATTTCATGGGGAAAAATATAAGAAGCTGCAGAAAATACAAACGCTGCCGCAGATCCAATGAAAAACCCTGCGAAAGTATAGTAGCGTGGCGTATATGGGATCAGTTCCGTCCTGGTTTTTTCTTTTAGGAATACAGGGAGGCGCGTCAGAAACGACAGCGATACAAGAAATATTTTAAATTCTCTTAATAGCATGAAAGGCGCCAGATCTGAATCAATATTCATTTGCCAGTGAAAGGAAACCTGATTCAACGTCAATAGATATCAGTTTATCCTATTGATTCAGATTACGGAAACAGTCCCAGTCTGCTGAACACTTCAGAAAGGATCAGTAATGAAGTCAGTAAAAATGAGACAATGGCAATCCAGACCGGA
>JAOUOA010000545.1 GCA_029880625.1 Spirochaetia bacterium | reverse complement strand
CCGCTTTTTCCTTGATTCCGAATAAAGGATCTTCCAGAATTTCGCCGGTGTCTGCATTTCCTGTAACATGGATTAATTTGCCTTCATTTGCGGGGTCCACCGTTTCAGAAGAAAGAGAAATTACATTCCCGCCGGCTTCCTCCAGCCCTTTAGCCGTATGTACGGTTCTGCCTTCATTCCACCAGAGAAGCCCGATCGCAGCAGCAACCAGTATAAATCCTGTAAAAACGCCTTTGATGGAAGCCATCAAACGGGAACCGAGCCCCTGTGACGTTACTTCTGTAACACTATCCATATTTACCATACATTTCTCCTTGATCTTTTTTTAACAGATTCATTCCTTTTAATAGACTCTGTTCCGGAATCATTCTGCAAGATTTTTCATACCAACCGAATCAGAATATTTTTACAATTAATTTTTTACAGTTTTTGTCTTTATTACTAAAATTTGTATTGAGGAATCATGCATAATATTTTTAAGTCCTGTATCAAAGCAGTCTTTCATCAGGACAAATCAGGTTTTAATTTCATATTCTCCATGCCTGCAGGATGATCGATTTTTCATTCATCCAATAATCCTTTTTTTAATCCCTGAAGCAAAGCGGAGGAAAAGGAAGATTCCACCCTTTTATCAATGAGGTGTTTCTGATTGATTTCAAATTCGATTCCGATATAATCAGTTTTATATTTTTTTCTTAAGTATGATGTAAAACCGTCTGAAATCCCACGATAAGGATAATTTTTTCTGACCCGGAAACCAGTATGGTGAAAAATCATGCGGCTTAATCCAGAACAAATATATTTTTCATTCGTCCTGGAAGGATCATAAAGGAGTCCGATATCTGCTTTTCGTTCAATTCCATTCAGAACAGGAACAAAGGTATGAACAGAAATATGAATTACATGAAATTTTTCAATTTGATTTTCAATATATGTTTCAACTTGATTTCGGTAGGGCAGATAACATCTGCTGATGATCTCTTTTTTTACCTCAACAGCTAAAGTCCCTGTATATTCTGAAAAAAGTGAAGGATTTGTCAAAGAACGGTTTGCATCGATCAAGAGCCTGGAAAATTTGCATAAAAAAAGCTTCGATTTAATGTTCCTCGAAAAAAGCTTTGCAAAATCGGCTGCACCGGCATCGTAGCCTCTGTGTGAATTTAATATTTTTTCTGAGACAGTTACATATTGATTATATTTTACGGGAATTTTATTTGATGCATGCTCGCATGTAAAAAGAACAACCGTATTCATTTTATTGATTTTATTTGATCGCTTCAAAAAAACCTTCCCAGTGATTAAAACAATCTTTAAAAAGCCGCCTGCTGCATAATGATTAATTCAAGTTCAGACTGCAGGATCCGGATCAAACATTATATTCTCAACCAGACAGACGGAAAGCTGCCTGTACAATGCTTTTAGATTTTCATCGGACGGATTGTTCCCGGTTTTACGGATCATCCTTTCTGCAAGATTACCATTTTTAAGAATGGCCTCAAATGCGTTTCTGTATGGATCGTCCATAGTGCTTTTAACATCCGAATAAAGTTTGTTCCAGATATCCCTGAGAGATGCAGATATGCCGGTCATCCCAAAACAGGAAAGAAATTTCAAATCGTCGATTCTCAGCTCCGATCCTGAAGATAATGAATTCATAAAGATTTTTAAAAGATCCTCCGTCTTCATATTTTTTTGGTTTTCCATTGAACAGTATTTTTCGCTGACAAGATTCTGAAGAACAAGATTGATAGCCTGGACAACTGCAAGATCGGCAAGGGGACATTCCTGTATATCCATGACGCGAATCTCAATGGCACCCCGGTCAAAACGCGCAATGGCGCCTCTTGAATTTAAAAAATGGTGCTCCATAATATGGTCAGGATCATATTTTTTAAAGTCCTCAATAATGGGTGAAAATATTAGCGAATCATAGTTTTCTTTTGAAAAGATGGGTTCTGGAATCAGCCTGCCCATTAGCGAAGGAATTTTTCTTTCATGGTAAAAATATGATTCCATTCTGGAGTCCAGAAACCCCGTCAACCGGGCCTCGCGAAAGGGTGAGCTTGCAGCGACAGCGGGTATGAGCGGAAGAACAATTCTTACAGCTGCATGAAGCTTGCCGAATTCCGCGTCATTCTTAAAAGGAAGATTGATATGAACACTCTGAAGATTTGCCCAGCCGTGGCTTCTGCAGCTGAAAACGCTGTCAAAAATTCTGTAAATTTTACTGTATTCATGCGGCCATAAAACTGTTTCCTCCAGGGGGTCCATAAACGGGTGCGAAGCCGTTGGGAGAAGCATTCCGTTGTATTTTTCAAGAATTTGATTGATTTCCCTGATGCTTTTCTGAAAGGAATGATCAACATTATGCAAAGATGAAACAGGGCTATGGGTTTTCAGCTCAACGACATGATTGACCAGCTCATTGGACCATTCAATATCGCCCCATGTAAAATCAGATGCATAGTTTCCGGTTTTTTCAAAAAATATTTTATCAGCGGCAGGCAGAACAGCCAGACTGTCCCTGTCAACAATCATATATTCCGCTTCAATTCCGGTCACTTCAAAAAGTTTGTACGGATTATCTTGCATTGATTTTTCCTGAAGCCTTTTCTTCAATGCGTTTGCGAAGAGCTCTGATGATT
>JAOUOA010000033.1 GCA_029880625.1 Spirochaetia bacterium | reverse complement strand
TCCAAACCCAGGCTTGTCGCAACTGCTCCCAATCAGGTTTACAGCTGTGATATAGGACTCTATTACTATCTGTATCTTGTGATGGATATTTTTTCTCAAGAAAGATTGTTCACTGGGAAATTCATGAAAATAAATCATCAGAGAAAGCTGCTGAAATGCTTCGCATGCTTTCAGCAAAAACAATTGTTCGAGGTCTGACTCTTCACTCTGAGAACAGTGCTCCAATGAAGGGATACACAATGCTTGCGATGATGCAGATCCTGAATGTAACACCGTCGTACTCCAGACCAAGAGTCAGTACAGATAATCCATTTTCTGAATCTTTATTCAGGACATTAAAGTATCACCCCATTTATCCTGACAGGTTCAGTTCTATCGATAATGCGAAAGATTGGGTTAGAAAATTTGTATACTGGCTCAATTTTAATTTTTAATTTATATAAACTTATAAATAATTTATGGTCCATATTTCTGTTTTTCGGGAATGACAAATTCAATCCAAAAAGTACTGCCCGCACCCGGAACGCTATGACAACCAATCTTTCCTCTCATAAGCTTCATTAACCTTCTGGAAATTGTCAGACCGATTCCGGTCCCCTCAACATTTGCTTCTTTCGAATTCAACCTGATAAACGGCTTAAAAATAATTTTTATTTTATCCGGCGGGATCCCCTGACCTGAATCGGTTACAGAAATTTTCAGCCTGTTTCCTTGTATTTCTCTTTTAACATCAACGGCCCCGTTTTTTCTGTTATACTTTATTGCATTCGTCAGAATATTAATAAATACCTGTCTTGCTTTATCCAAATCTGCTGCAATCTTGATCTTTATATGATCATCACAATTAATTTTAATATTATTACTTTTTGCCATGGGCTTAAGCAACTGAATAGAATGTTCAACAATTTGATCGCTCTCGATGCTGTCCATTTTAAGATCCATACGGCCTGACTCAATCTTCGAAAGATCCAGGATGTCGTTAATGAGGGTTAAAAGATGCCGCCCCGCATCAAGAATTATATCTATGTACATATGCTGATCTTTATTCAATGTTTTTTGCATATTTAATATTTGAGCAAAGCCCAGTATTGCATTCATAGGAGTGCGAAGTTCATGACTCACGCTTGAAAGAAACTCTGATTTTGCACGATTGGCATTCTCCGCTCTGACCTTCAGCTTGTCATGCTTTTGAGAGTTAAGAATCTCTCTTGACCAGAAATAACTCAGCATCGCAATCATTACAACAATCAGAATACCTCCTGCAAGTATCAGATCGGGCACCTTTGAACGTTTATAATATACATCTTCGTCGCTCAGTTCTACTCGAACCCGCCAATCGTCAGGAACAGTGAGAAGCATATGTTCTGCAACCCTTCCGGCAGAACGGCTATTTTGATAGACAATCTGGTTATGGTGGTAAATAGAAACAATGATTTTTCCTGAAATTAATAGCCTGTTCTTCGCAATAACTCTCTTAATAAATTCATTTATACTGAAAATTCCTATCATCAGACCTGGATGAGATCCTCCTGCATCATCAAGCGAGTAATAAATAAAAAACATGCCGGCATCATCAATTTCTCTCAGGCTTGAAAATGTCTGTAAATTGTTGATTGATTTGATGTTTCCCGAATATGGATGTGGATATGCGAAAAAAACACTCAAAAGCCCCTGCAAAATCCTTCGATCATATTTTTTCGACTCTTCCAAAAATAAGTCTTTTTCATTCTTTACGATAACAATAGACACCAGGCCGGGGAGATCCGAAAGATAGGTTCCTGCATCATGCCTCCATCCCTCCACATCGATACTTTCGTTTCGATTCCACCTCTCTGACATTCTCTTTATTGCAAGAAAGTTTTCCTGTAATCGCGCGTCGATTGCATCGCCCAGATGCTTTGTTCTGTCTTTCATATTATTCTGCAAATTTGAATCCTCAAATTTTACAGAAGTCGTCCACAGTAATAACGCAAAAAATAACGAAACTCCCGAAACAAAAGGCATGATCTTATCGGGGAAATTAAGATTTTTTTTGGCTCCAAGATTATTCACACAGAGCACAAACAAACCTATAAAAAACATCCCTGCTACTGCAGAAATTTCAACCAGGGCTCCTTTGCCATCCTCAAACACAACAGGATAACCAAAAAACAAAACAAACAAGAACCAAAAGGCATACGCAACCGTCAAAGATACTGACAAATTGATTAAGAACTTTTTTGCATTCAGAATGGAATCTGATGATACGAGATACAATGACAGAGCAGAAAATAAAAAACCAATCGCTGACACTGCAAACATCCGCTCCGCATCGCCGAGGGAATTATAGCTGATTCCATGCGAATTTATACCGCCTGCGAGATACGGCAGAAAAAGCAAATAAAAAACAATAAAAACTAAAATAAAAGCTCCAGAGGCGATTAAGATTCTTGATAATAAATATTTTCGCAAACCAATAAAAACAATGGCAGAACCAAAAATCACATAAGCAAACGAGAGAAGGATTGGAATCCTGTTATGATTCGAAAAGGAATGAACGCCCTGCATAATATATATTATGCATATGATTCCAAAACATGAGCTGAGGAAGATGCCGGATCCCACCAGGATATATTTCCTGGAAAGAACCGACAGCAACTTAATATTTTTCAAATACAATTCCAATTTTCAGCTTAAAAGAATCCTCAAGGGGATGTGATATACAGCAAGGGTTGGATACCAGAGGACAGTTACTTTATGATTTTTATTGGATATTTATAATGAAGTTTTATTTAAAATCAATAAATTATTATACCATTTGCCTGTTCTGATCTATGATAAATATCATAGATCAGCGCCATTTATTTACGAAATGGAAGCATGGCAAATCAATCACCGGTTGAATCTGTATCAATAAATATCGTAACTGGCCCGTCATTTACAAGTGATACTTTCATATCAGCGCCGAACACTCCGGAAGCCACCCTTCCCGAAAAATTGTTCGCAATCTGCCTGATAAAATAATGATATATTTTTTCTGCATGAACCGGATCTGCGGCGGATGTAAATGAAGGACGATTTCCTTTTGCAGTATCTGCATAAAGGGTAAACTGAGAAACAACCATGATTTCACCTTCCGCATCGGTAACGGATAAATTCATTTTCCCTTTTGCATCTTCAAATACCCTGAGAGCTGTGATTTTTCTTGCAAGATAGCCCGCCTGCGATTCAGTGTCGCGAGGAGAAATCCCGAGGAAAATCAGAAGCCCTGCGGCAGTTTCGGAGTGGATCTTTCCGTCTATCCGGACTTCCGAATTCAGGATTCTCTGAATTAGGGCTCGCATAAAAACTCAGGACGGGTTGATGATTTTATTGGTTTCAGGATCTTCCACGCCCAGCTCTTTAGCTGCGCGCAGTTCATTGACGGCAGTATCTTTTTCTCCTGCGCGAAGATAAAGAATCCCAAGATCATACAGAGCTTTTCCCAGATACATTCTTGCACGTGTCAGCTGCGTAATTTCAGGCTTGAGACCGCTGAGTATCGCCTGATCTCCCTCGGACGTACCGGCAATGCCGGATTTCAAAATTCGATTAATTTTATCCCGGACTGCATCAAGCAGGGATTCAAGAGATTTTGTGGCATTTTCTCTATCCAGGCGGTTTGTAAGATCGATATTTTTACTGACCAGGGTATCGTATTTTTGCGAAAGAATGGAAAATTCTTTTTTAATGTTTTCCAGTTCTTCCATATCTTCTCTGTAGCCGCCCATGGGCAGAGAAATCAGCTGTTCCGTAAGACGTCCTACCTCTCTTTCAAGAAGATCTGCCCGGGAAGCCTCATGCCGCACAAGGGATTCATATTCGGCAAGATCCGATTCCATCTGCTCCATTTTCTTCCTGTGGACTTTATGCATAAAATCAGGATTTTTATAAAAAGAAATCTGAACCTGAGAAGCTTCCATCCTTTTTGAAAGCTTTGCGTACAGGTCTGTAATTTTTCTCTGTTCGGCAAGAACAAGATCCAGCAGTTTTTTTTCATCCTTCTGCCGTTTTAATGCAGCAGGGACCTTCAGCTTTCGCTTAATTTTTGAAAGACGATCTAAAATATCATTTTTATTTTCTTCTTCTTCGGTAAAATAAATTTGATCTTTTGCTTCACCCGCCTTTTTTCCAGGAGTAGATTTTTTTGCAGCTTTCCCCGTTTTTGCGGCTTTTTTCTTTCCGACAGGCGATTTTTTAAGTTTTAAGACTTCATTTTCAAATTTATAAATGTAATAATAGGCAATGGAAGGATTAATGATTTCTCCATAGCCTTTCTGTGCGGCCTTGATTCGGTATTCCAGAGACTGGATTTTAATCTGATCCAGAAGAAGAGGAAAGGCGACAGATTTCCCTCCCATTCGTGTCACAAACTGCCTTCCGAACCGTCGGGGGTTCATCTCAGGCCAGAGGATTTCAGCCGGATCCGCTTCAAGCACTTCACGCAGATACTTCTCCTGCATGATGGAGCTTTTTAAAAAACGGTCCAGCTTCTTTTTTACCGCAGGTGTGATTCTGCTTTTTTGATCTGTCTTCTTAGACTCAGCCATCTTAACTATTTTCGGACATTTTTGATTTCATGAAAACCACTTTTCATCCCTTATTATATAAAAAGCTTTTCTTCCGCAGTATGCAAACAAAAAATTGTTTTATGGAAGCAAGCGCAATCTGGACAGAAAAAATGAAATTTACGGGAACGGCAGGAAGCGGACATAATCTTGCCATGGATGCAGCTCCTGAAGTAGGCGGAGAAGAGACCGGTTTTCGTCCCAAAGAACTGGTTTTACAGGGTCTGGCAGGCTGTACTGCCATGGATGTTATGTCAATCCTCCGAAAAATGAAGCATGAACCGGAAGCTTTCCGGGTGGAAGTTTCAGCAGAACAGACAGATGATCATCCGAAGGTATTTAAAAAAATTCATATTAAATACATCGTAAAAGGCAATGTTCCTGAGGACAAACTGAAACGTGCAATTGACCTTTCCAAAGATCAATACTGCGGAGTCTCCGCCATGCTCGGAAAAACTGCTGAAATTACATTTGAATCGATTTACGAATAAATCATGTTTTTGACGGAGAATTTTCTTCTTTTTCAGGAACAGGCAGTTCCGGAAGTCCTGCAATAATTCGCATAAAATTAATGCGGATCAGTTTGTCTATGCCCCATACAGATCCAAATGAAATTAAAATCACAAGGGGAAGGACTGCAAGACTTCCTTCCAGAAATGTAAGATTGATCACACGAAGAATCATAGTGTGATAGATATAAACACCAAAACTCAACCCGGAAAAATAAGTAATCCAAACTGCCAGTTTCCGCTGACGGAAAATTGCTTCAAGAATGCCGTCCAGCTTTACAAATAGAATCCAGAAGGAAACTGCATATAGAAAAACAGAAAGCCGGTTGAAATGATTGTAGTAGCCAGGATCATTTTCTGTCATAGAACGCCGGATGTATTCCTGAACTACATAACCTGTAAAAACTGCAAATAATATACCAAAAGGGATTACAGGGATTTTTTTAATCTTCTCCAGTACTTTTTTATCTGCAGAAATCATCCCCAGATAAAAATAAAAAATCCAGTGAACAAAAAATGAAGAGGGAAAGCGGATCAGAGGAATTCCCGTAAACGAGCTTACTGTGACCGGATAGATATAAATAATTTGAACAAACAGAAGCAAACTGAACAGGATTGGACTTCTGTATTTCAGAAGAAGCGGGTAAAGAAGATAGCATTCCAGAATAATTGTAAAAAAATAAAAATGATAATCCGCTCCTTTCACAAAAAGAAACTTGAGAAGGATCGCTATATTTGATGCAATGATCCCGGTCAGACTGCCCTCAAGCGAAAACCGGCCAAAAACGGCCAGGAGAAATACCGTCCAGAATACAAAAGGGATGCCGATTTTCAAAAAGCGCTTTTTATAGAAATCCAGAGCAAAAGAAAATCCAATTTCACGTTTTAAAACATTGCCGTAACGCATGGTAAGGCCGTAACCGGACAGAAGAATGAACACGGGTACGCAGAAACGGGAAATCTGATTGATCAGGATGCCCGCAAATGAAGCGGAAAAAAAATCATGATGTTTCTGAAATTCAACTTCCTGGCCGTACGATGCATGAATCACCATAACAGCAGAAATGGATAAAATCCTCAAAAAATCGCCAGTCAGTCGAGACATGCATTCCTCCCCGGGAAAAGCTGAATTACAAAAACCGTCAGGGCATTTTCAGAATTTTTTTCCCCGAAATGGAAACCAAACCGCAGCTTAATGTTTTTATTCAACCGAAAAGTATTTTGCTTCCGGATGCTGAAAGACAATTGCGCTTACGCTTGCTTCCGGGTCCATCGAAAATCCATCAGTAAGCTTTACCCCGAAATCTTCCGGGAGATTCATAAGTTTGAACAGCGGTTCCTGATCCGAAAGATTGGGACAGGCGGGATATCCAAACGAGAAACGCCCTCCCCTGTATTTTTTCGAGAACATTTCTTTCGGAGTCAGTTCTTCTGCATCCGGGAATCCCCACTGTCGCCGGATCTGCGAATGAAGATACTCGGCGAAGGCCTCTGCAGACTCAAGAGCAAGAGCAGACAGAGCATGACTTTTCAGATACTGCCCCTCTTCCTTCCATTTTTCCGTAATTTCTCTGATACCGATTCCAGCAGTTACAATAAAGACTGCAACATAGTCTTCAATTCCAGAACCGAGAGGAGCTGCATAATCGGAAAGACACAGGCCTTCTCCTTTCGTCTGACGCTTAAAATGGAACCGGGTTTTTTCTGTTTTTCCGTCAGAATCAAGAATTACAAGATCATCTCCGTCCGAAGCTGCGCGAAAAAACCGGTAGATGCCGTCTGTTTTCATGTATCCTTTTTCCAGTAATTCATTCTGCAGATCATAAATCAGTTTTTTCAGTTCCAGATATTTTGGATCGCTGGACGCTTCTGCCTCTGCCGTATTGCCCCTGTAGCCCAGATGCTTTTTGTAAAGCATGGCCGGATTGATCAGAGGAAATAAATCTTCAGGATTCTGATCTTTCAGCCTGTGGGATTTTAAATCCGGAGGAAGATCCGGCTTGCCATTCTGACCATAATCATAGGTAAAGATTTTTCGCTGGACGGGTTCGGTCGGCTGCTTGCTGCCTCCTGAAGATACGCCTTCCATTCCTTTTTTCCATTTTTCAATCATTTCGCTGCGTGTGCTTTCATCCATCAGTTCATTGACAAGAGAAAGACCTTCCATTGCATCGCGGGCATAAATTACCGCTCCGTCATATTTTGGTCGGATTTTATTTCTGGTAAATTGTTCGGAAAGAGCGGCTCCGCCGACAAAAATCGGCACATCAATATCTGCATCTTTTAAATCACTGGCCGTTATGATCATCTGCTCTGCAGATTTCACAAGGAGTCCGGAAAGACCGATCATATCGGGATCATGCTCTTTGCAGGCGGAGATGAGGTCCTGGGGTGGAACCTTGATGCCCATATTTACCACCTGGTATCCGTTATTGGAAAGAATGATTTCCACAAGATTTTTACCGATATCATGCACATCGCCTTTTACCGTTGCAAGAAGCATTTTTCCCCGCACAGATGTTTCGCCTTTGGTCATGAATTTTTCAAGATGAGAAACGGCGGTTTTCATGGCTTCGGCACTCTGAAGAACTTCGGCAACAATAAGCTGATTGTCGTTAAAAAGGCGCCCTACCTCAGCCATTCCTCCCATAAGGGGGCCGTTAATGATTTCAAGGGGGGGAGCTGTTTTCATTTTTTCATTGAGGTCGTCAATCAGCCCGTCAATGGAGCCTTCCAGGATACAGAGCGACAGACGTTCATCCACGCTCAGCTTTGAGCGATCTGAAGCTTCCGGCTTCGCTTCTTTTTTATCTTTAAAATAAGCGGCAAAATCTGCAAGGGCTTTTTCGTATTCGGCTTTTGTATGGAAAAGCATCGCCTCTGCAAGAGCTCTTTCATTTTCAGGAATCGAAGGATAGCGCATCAGCTTTTCCGTATTCACAATGGCATAATCCAGTCCGGCCTTAACATTATGATAGAGAAATACAGAGTTTAAAATTTCTCGGCCTGCCTGAGGAAGGCCGAAACTGACATTAGATATCCCGAGAATGGTCTTGCACTTCGGAAGTTCTTTTTTAATGGCTTCTATGCCCTTAACGGTCTGCTCGGCGCTTCCTATATACTGTTCATCGCCGGTTCCAATGGGAAAGACCAGCGCGTCAAAGATGATATCTTCCGGTTTCACGCCGTATTTATTCACAAGAAGGTTGTAGCTTTTTTTTGCTATTTCAATCTTTCGCTCAACAGAAACTCCCATCCCCTGATTCGGATCATCATCAATACATCCGACAACCACGGCAAAACCGTAATCATGATAGAGAGGGGCAATTTCTTCAAAACGATCTTCGCCATTTTCCAGATTGATGGAATTGTACAGCGCCTTACCCTGGATATGCTTGAGGCTTAGCTTTAGAACTTCGAGATCGGTCGAATCCACCATGACGGGAACGCGGATTTTTTTCAACATCAGAGGAAGGAACGCTTCCATATCGGCCCTTTCGTCTCTGTCTGGATTTTGAAGGCAGATGTCGATAATATGCGCTCCGCCACGCACCTGACGGCGTCCAACTTCAGCAGCTTCATTGTGAAGCCCTTCTGCAATCATTCGCTTAAAAGCACGAGAACCAAGTGAATTTGTTCTTTCTCCGACCAGATACGGCCTGCCCTCTTCTTCCACCACAAGAAAATCCACTCCGGAAACCCTGGTGCGGTTATCGCCTTTCGGTTTATGGGGCTTTTTGTTTTCCGCCATGTCATGGATGGCTTTGATATGGCCCGGACGTGTGCCGCAGCATCCTCCGACAACATTCAGCCAGCCATTATCGCAGAATTTTTCAAGAGCAGCCGCAAGCTGATCGGGACTTTCATTATAATTTCCGTCTTCGTCTGGAAGGCCTGCGTTGGGGAAACAGCTGATGTAAGTCGGAGCCATAGAGTCAAGGGAGCGGATATGATCGACCATCTGCTGTGGACCTGTTGCACAATTGATGCCGAATGAAAGCGGCATAAAATGCTCAAGAGAGGTCACCATGGACTCAACACCCTGCCCTGCCAGCATGGTTCCCATGGGTTCAATGGTTCCTGAAATCATATAGGGAATTACAATTCCGCTTTCCCTGCGAAGCTTTAAAATACCCAGAAGTGCGGCTTTTAAGTTCAGTGTATCCTGGGCTGTTTCCACCAGGAAAAGATCTACCCCGCCTTCCATCAGGCCTTTTGCCTGCACATAAAAGTTTTCCAGAAGTTCGTCAAAAGTTATTCCGCCGGTTACAGTAATGGCCTTAGTTGTGGGCCCCATAGAGCCTGCAACAAGTCTTGTGCGTCCTGGCCGGTCAAATTCACCTGCAGCGCTTCTTGCCAGTTCTGCAGTTTTTTTAGAGATTTCTTCGGCACGATTCCCGAGGCCGTATTCATCCAGAACAAGGGGAGTCGACCCGAAACTGCAGGTTTCAATAATATCCGCTCCCGCCTCCAGAAAGTCTCTATGGACTTTTGCAATGGCATCAGGCTTTGTAATGACAAGATATTCATTGCAGCCCGCATAATCCGCTCCTCCAAAATCCTCATCGGACAGATTCTGTGACTGCAGATTTGTTCCCATCGCACCGTCCAGAATCAAAACGCGGCTTTCAAACATTTCACGTATTTCTTTTTCGCTAAATCTTGGCATTTTTCCCTCTATTCTATACAAAACGATTCATTCCATGACAATTCGAAACATCCCGCAGCAATGGAATCATAACAAGTTCGCAATATGCAAACTTTATCGGCCGATTTTTTTCTAAATCATAGAATCGGCATAATTTTTCGTGCTATCTTTACACTTATAATCAATAAAAAAATAATAACAAACCGCAGGGGCATCCCTGCGGCGAAAAATCAGTCTTGAATTAAAATCAATATCTGTAATGATCAGACTTATACGGCCCCTCAACAGGAACTCCAATATACGCAGCCTGATCTTTCGAAAGTTTTGTCAGCTTCACTCCGATTTTTTTCAAATGAAGTTCAGCTACTTTTTCATCCAGATGTTTGGGGAGCATGTAAACTCCCAGTTCATATTTTTTATTCCACAGATCAATCTGCGCAAGCACCTGATTGGTAAAGCTGTTCGACATAACAAAGCTTGGATGTCCTGTAGCGCATCCAAGATTTACAAGCCGGCCCTCTGCAAGAAGAATGATGCAGTGTCCGTCAGGGAATGTAAATTTATCCACCTGGGGCTTAATTTCAGTCTTCTTAATTCCAGGAAAGGATTCAAGCTGAGCAACCTGAATTTCAATATCAAAGTGTCCGATGTTGCAGACAATGGATCCGTCTTTCATATTTTTCATATGATCAATTGTAATAATATCCTTATTTCCTGTTGTGGTAACAAAAATATCCGCTTTAGAAGCCCATTCATCCAGAAGAACAACTTCATAGCCTTCCATGGCAGCCTGAAGAGCGCAGATGGGGTCAATTTCTGTTATAACGACTCGGCACCCAAGGCCGCGAAGGCTCTGAGCCGAACCCTTGCCCACATCTCCGTATCCTGCAACAAGAGCGACCTTGCCTGCAATCATTGTATCTGTTGCACGCTTGATGCCGTCAACAAGCGATTCGCGGCAGCCGTACAGATTATCAAATTTTGATTTCGTTACTGAATCATTTACGTTAATCGCCGGAATTTTCAGAGTTCCTTCTTTTAAACGCTTCATCAGATAATGCACGCCTGTTGTGGTTTCTTCAGAGACGCCTTTAATTGCATCGAGCATTTCAGGGTGCTTATCATGCACGTAAGCAGTAAGGTCATGCCCGTCATCCAGAAGCATATTCGGTCCGCCTTCAGGGAACTGAAGGGTCTGCTCAATGCACCACCAGTATTCTTCTTCTGTCATGCCCTTCCAGGCGAAAACAGGAACACCGGTTTTTGCAATTGCTGCCGCTGCATGGTCCTGGGTGCTGAAAATATTGCAGCTGCTCCAGCGCACCTGCGCCCCAAGAGCGGTCAGAGTTTCAATAAGGACTGCCGTTTGAATTGTCATATGCAGAGAACCTGTAATGCGCGCTCCCTTCAAAGGCTGCTGTGATCCGTACTCTTCGCGTAAAGCCATCAGACCGGGCATTTCCTGCTCTGCAAGGATGATTTCTTCTCTTCCCCATTGTGCAAGACTGATGTCTTTTACTTTGTAATCTTCTTTTAATGTTGCTGTCATGTTTTCCTCCAAAAACAAATTCTTTTAATTAATTTATAAATATAATTAATTCATTTCAATTTTTCAAAACCTGCAATCAGCAGAGATATATCTCATCAATTGCATCCTTCGCTCCAGGACCGCACAATTCAATATTGATTCATGCAAGCGATCCCCGGTCAATTCTCCGCCGGCCGGATTTTTTCGGCCTGGATAAATATGCATTCCAGTTTTCCTTTACCCTTCCCTTTTTCCTTTTTTAAAACCCGGTAACCGCAGCTTTCCACGGCTTCACAGAGATCTCCTTCGTCAAATCCCAGATAAAAATCGGCAAAGTTATCGCGCATTTCTTCAAACTTATGCTTTTTCAGTTCAGAGATAATCAATTTCCCTGAATCAGATGTCACACGGTTTGCTTCTTTAATCGCATTGATAAAATCAGGCACATGGTGGAGCACCATGGATAAAACAGCAAGCTTCACCTCGCCATCTCGAAGAGGCAGGTGCTGGAGCGACCCAATGCGAAAATCAATATTCTTTCCGCCGAGGCTTTTTTTGGCCCGGTCCAGCATATTGTCGCTCTGGTCCAC
>JAOUOA010000433.1 GCA_029880625.1 Spirochaetia bacterium | reverse complement strand
TTCCGCTGGAAAGATCAGTTCAACCTTGCCCTGGATTCTGAAAAAGCTCAGGAATTTCATGATGAAACGCTTCCTTCAGATCAGGCAAAATCTTCTCATTTCTGCAGTATGTGCGGTCCAAGATTCTGTTCCATGAAAATCACAGAAGAAGTCCGTGAATATGCAAATACAAAAGGCATTGGCGAAGAAGATGCGATTTCTGCAGGCTTTGATGAGCGATCAAAGGATTTTATCAAACAGGGCAGTGAAATATATTCTTAATTTTATTATGAATTGTTATTTAATTTAATAAGATCTTTGTAAAATTATTTCTTATAATTTAAAGGCTGTGAATATGTATCTTCAGAAATTAATTTCATACATTACTCTGGTTTCATTATTATCTGTAATGACTGGATGTTTTGCGCAGAGAGGTTATCCAAAAGCTCCCAAAGAACATGGACTTGAAAAATCCATGCGAACGGTTACCTACAGAGTTTCAGGTGCAACTCTGGGAAATGGGATGAAGGTAGTCAGAAGAAAACTTGCAGTTGATTCGCCTTTTGATAATGTTCACTTCAGCACTTCCCTGGAAAAAGAAGGAACCTTTATAGAGTTCCGCGTTGAGAATGTGGACCCCAGTGTACCCTCTGCTATTTTTTTCTGGATTTCAATCTTCACGCTGACAATTTTACCTGCATGGTCCACAGAAGACGGCTATGATGTTCACATTACAGTTTATGAAAACGGCGTAAAAAAAAGAAGCTTTTATTATGAATCCAGAAGGTCTACCTTTATCTGGCTTTTTGCCCTTCCCCTGCTTCCTGTTAATTTAATTATTCCCGGTGAACATAAGGCATTTACTTCAATCATCAATCAATTTTTTATTGATTTTCAAAAAGCGGATTTATAATAATTCAATAATGAAATTACTTTCTTCTAGCTAGTAATTCATTCCCGTAAAAAAACTTTAACACCTCAAACCACAGCAGACTGATCGATCCTGCGGCAAATGCATAAAAAGACCATAAAAAGGGAACCTCCTGAAAATCAAACAAACGGTTCAAATAGGGAATATAAAGGACTGAAAGAAGAAATAATAGAGCGATAGAAAAAACCCACCATAAATATGCATTCGGCATAAAAATTGTTTTAATAACTGATGATTCCCAGGAACGGTTGGACAAAATCAGCATTAAATTACCTGAGATAATTGTCACAAAACTTAAAGAACGAATCTGCTCTGTTGAAAGCTGATTGCTGAATGAAATAGAATAAACCAGAAGCGAAGCTAAAAATACGCTCAGCCCCTGAAACAAACTGAATAAGATGATTTTTGAAGTAAATAATCCTTCATTCTGTTTTCTTGGAGGCCGGTTCATGATATTCTTTTCTTCTGTTTCCGCTTCAAAGACAAGAGAACAAGCCGGATCAATGATCAGTTCCCAGAACACAATATGCACTGGATAAAATACAAGGGGATGCCCCAATAGAACGGGTATTAAAGACACACCAACCATGGGTACATGGACAGAGAGTATATAGGCGACAGCTTTTCGTAAGTTATCAAAGATTCGTCTCCCGGCACGAACTCCCCTGACAATCGATGAAAAATCATCATCCATTAATACAATGTCAGAGGCTTCTCTTGCAACATCAGTCCCTCTTTTTCCCATAGCAATTCCAATATGGGCAGATTTAAGCGCAGGAGCGTCATTAACGCCATCTCCCGTCATCGAAACAGTAAGACCGGAATTCTTAAGAGCTTCTATAATAGTTAATTTCTGACGCGGTACGACTCTGGAAAAAATATTGACTTCTTTGATTGCTTTTAAAAGTGTTTCATGATTCATTTCCTGAATTTCGCTTCCCTGGATTACTCTGTCATGATTTTTCAAACCAATCTGTTTTCCAATTGCTCTGGCTGTTTCCGGAAAATCTCCGGTAATCATAATCACACGAATTCCGGCTGAATAGCAGGATTCGACTGATTCTTTAACATTTTTTCTTATGGGATCTGAAAAGCCCAGAAGTCCTAAAAATTCTAATTTTAATTCTGTCTGTTTTTGTGGAATTTCATTTTTTTTCAGTATTGCTGATGCTACGGCAAGTACACGAAGTCCCTGAGAAGCAAATTTTCTGACTTCTGCAGTAATCTTCTCTTTTTCAGAATCATCCATGCTGCAGAGCGAAAGAATAGACTCAGGCGCACCTTTTGACGAAATCATACAGAATTCATTGTTTTTATTCTGCCAGACGTTGCTCATCGCAAAAAAATTATCTTCTAAAGGAAATTCCTGAACAAGAAAATCAGGATAGTGAAATGTATGATGATTCAATGGATGGTAAAGATTTTGAATCGCTTTTTCCATGGGATCAAAAGGATCTTTTTTACAGGCAAGAACAGATTGGGTAAGTAAATGATTAATTGTTTCTTCATGATCCTTATTTTCAGTTTCAGGCAATTTTTCTTCTGTAATCAATAAGGTTTCAGAATTCTTTAACGAGATTTTATGTACAGCCATACGGTTTAATGTTATGGTTCCTGTTTTATCGGAACAGATCACATCAGACGAACCCAGGCCCTCTATTACGCTGATTTTTCGCGCAAGCACTCTGTATTTGGAAAGTCTGTAAGCGCCAATTGAAAGAAATACGGTAAGAACAACCGGAAATTCTTCAGGAAGAAGTGAAATCGCAAGTGTCAGTCCAGACAGAAAACCATCCAGCCACTTTCCGCTTTGAATTCCGTAAGATATGACAAGAGTTGTACAGGCAAAAAATCCAAGTATAAAAAAGTATCTGACGATTTTTTTTGTTTCTTTCTGAATGCCTGTTTTATCGGTGATGATTCCCTGAAGGGATTTTCCGATTTTACCCATTTCGGTAGAAGTCCCGGTCGATGTAATAGTGCATACAGCCTCACCGCTTACAATTAAACTTCCTGCAAATACAGAATTCTTTTTATCAGATATTGAAGCTGTTGCATCCAGATCAAAAATCAATTCAGCTGATTTATCTACAGGAAACGACTCTCCTGTTAAAAGAGATTCATCTGATTTTAAATTATTGATGGCGATAATTTTTCCGTCAGCTGATACACGATCTCCTTCCTTCAAATACATGATATCGTCTTTTACTACCTGAACGCCGGGGATCTGTTTGAATTCGCCTTCCCTTAAAACAGTTGCAACCGGACTGGAAAGATCTTTCAGAGCGTTCAGAGCTTTTTCTGTTTTTCCTTCCTGTATAATTGTAATGAGTATAATTATCAGGACTGAAACAATCAGAAGAACTGCTTCTTCAAGATCACCGAGCAGGAAATAAATTACAGAACAAACAACAAGCAGAATGAACATCGGCTCCTGCATTACTGATAA
>JAOUOA010000432.1 GCA_029880625.1 Spirochaetia bacterium | reverse complement strand
TCCCTGGATTTAATTCCCATGCGGCTGGACGCGATTGCCGGAGCCAGGCGATACAGTTCTGTTAGTTCAAATCCAGAAAAATGCTTTTCGAATTCCTTTTTGGCGATACTATAGGATTCCTTTACTTCAGACAACCAGACTTCATTTGATTTGGCATCAGACATAAAATTATTTAAAGAGATAAAATATCAAACAACCAGTTCGTCTTCGCCGGCGCGGGCAACCACGATTTCTCCAGCGTCTTCCAGCTTTCTGATGATGTTTACAATTTTTTGCTGTGCATCTTCCACGTCTTTCAGTCGCACCGGACCCATGAAGTCCATGTCTTCCCGCAGCAGGTTGGCGGCGCGTTTTGACATGTTCTTGAAGATCTTGTCCTGAACTTCAGTATCTACAGATTTTAAGGCCTTGGCAAGGTCGGTATTGTCCACTTCCCGCATCACCTTCTGGATGGCACGGTCGTCGAGAAGAACGATATCCTCGAATACGAACATCCGTTTCTTGATTTCTTCGGCAAGTTCAGGATCTTCTTCTTCGAGCGCTTCGATAATGGTTTTTTCTGTTCCGCGGTCTACCAGGTTCAGAACCTCGACCACAGCGTCGATACCGCCGGCAGACGTATAGTCTTCACTGGCAAGCGTGGAAAGCTTTCGTTCAAGCACCCTCTCCACTTCGCGGAGTACATCAGGAGAAACTCGTTCCATCTGAGCAATCCGTTTTGCAACATCGGCCTGAATTTGATGCGGCAGACTGGATAAAATCAAAGCGGCTTTTGCCGGTTCAAGATAGCATAAAATAAGAGCAATGGTCTGAGGATGTTCGTTCTGGATAAAGTTTAATAAATGCGCAGGGTCTGTTCTTCTGATAAAGTCAAAGGGCCTGACCTGAAGGCTGGATGTAAGCCTGTTAATAATATCAATGGCTTTCTGGGTTCCGAGGGCTCGTTCAAGAACTTCACGGGCATAATCAATACCGCCTGAAGTGATGAAGTCCTGTGCCATCATCATTTCATTGAATTCAATGAGGACTGCTTCTTTTTCATCCGGCGATACCTTTTCAAGGCGCGCCATCTCAAACGTCAAAGTCTCAATTTCATCGTCGCGGAGATGCTTGAAGATATCGGAAGCTACCTCCGGACCGAGGGTAACAAGAAAGATAGCCGCTTTTTGACGGCCTGTTAACTGCTGTTTTTTTGACTGAAGCATCTGTGAAACTCAGGACCTGTTCTTCCTATTAGTTTCGGTCTATCAGGCCTCACTGACAATTCATTTTTTCTTATCACAGGGAATTTTACACCAATCATTAACCCCGTGTATTTTTTTACACCTTGTAAAGAAGATCTCCATAAGTTGGGAATGGCCAGATATCCCGATCCACTATCACTTCCAGAGCATCTGCATCTTCCCGCAGGGAATTCATGGCTGTAAAAACGCTGTCTCTATAGAAAGCAGCCGTCTTCAGATGATCTTCATCTTCCATGCCCTGGGCTTCCTTCAGTGCATTTTCTAGAACTTCAATCTTTTTATAGAGCGAAGTGATTAGTCCGCTGACCTTTTTCAGAAGATCTTCATGAACCGATGTATCGGCTCCCGTCCCTGTATTTTTTATATTGTTAATAGATTCTGCAAGAATGGATGTAAAATCAATGCATGCAGGAAGAATCTGCCGCTTTGCCATTTCCAGAGCAGACTCCCCTTCAATGTTTATGGTTTTGGAATAGCTTTCAAGGACTATTGCATACCGGGCATGAAGTTCAATTTTAGAAAGAACGCTGTGCTTTTCATACATTTTTACGTTTTTCTCTGCAATGATGGCATTTGCAGCATCCACCGTATTTTTAATATTGGGAAGTCCGCGGCTTTCTGCTTCCTTTACCCATTCGTCGGAATAATTATTTCCGTTAAAAATAACGCGTCTGTGTTTTTTCACAAATTCATTTAGAATGCTGTCTATTTCCTTGCTTTTGTCCGAAGCGTTATCAAGACGATCAGCAATTTCAGAAAGGGCATCTGCTACAATTGTATTGGTTGTAAAAGACGGCGCTGAAATAGAAGAAGACGAAGGCACCATACGAAATTCAAATTTATTTCCGGTAAAAGCAAAAGGCGATGTACGATTTCTGTCCGTATTGTCCCTTGGAAGCGATGAAAGAGCAGACGTTCCAAGAGCAATCTCTCCTCCTGTTTTTGTGCTGTGGAGTTTTCCCTGTTCAATCTGATCCAGAATATCCGTAAGCTGTTCTCCGAGAAAAATCGAAATGATGGCCGGAGGAGCCTCGTTGGCGCCCAGTCTGTGGTCGTTCCCTGGATTTGCGGCGGCAACGCGCATGAGATCGGCATATTCGTCCACGGCTTTAATGACTGCGACAAGAAAAACTAAAAACTGCACGTTATCGTGCGGCGTATGTCCGGGATCCAGAAGATTGATTCCGTCGTCGGTTGAAATGGACCAGTTATTGTGCTTCCCGGAGCCGTTGATTCCTGCGAATGGCTTTTCATGAAGAAGACAGACCAGATCGTGACGAAGGGCGACTTTTTTCATGGTCTCCATAACAAGCTGATTGTGATCGGATGCAATGTTTGCCGTTGCAAAAATGGGAGCCAGTTCATGCTGTGCAGGAGCCACTTCGTTATGTTTTGTTTTGGAAGAAACGCCCATTCTCCAGAGCTCTTCATCCAGTTCACGCATGAAAACCGCAATACGTTCTTTGATGGCGCCGAAGTAATGGTCTTCCATTTCCTGGCCTTTTGCAGGTCTTGCGCCGAACAGGGTTCTTCCTGCATGGATGAGGTCTGTTCTTTGAAGAAATAATTCACGGTCGATTAAAAAGTATTCCTGTTCCGGACCCACTGTGCTTACCACTTTTTGCGAGCTTTTATTTCCCAGATGACGCAAAACACGGATGGCCTGCCTGGAAACGGCTTCCATAGAACGCAGAAGCGGCGTTTTTTTATCCAGCGCTTCGCCGGTATAAGAATAAAATACAGAAGGGATGCAAAGAGTCACTCCCGAGGCATCGGTTTTTAAGAATGCATGCGAAGTATAATCCCATGCAGTGTAGCCCCTTGCTTCAAACGTGGCCCGAAGTCCTCCGGATGGAAAAGAGGAAGCATCAGGTTCGCCCATGATGAGAGCTTTTCCTGAAAAATAATGGAGTGCTTTGCCGTCTGATGTAGGTTCATAGAGAGCATCATGCTTTTCTGCAGTAACTCCGGTCATGGGCTGAAACCAGTGGGTAAAATGTGTTGCTCCGTTATCGAGAGCCCATTTCATCATGGCATCTGCCACCTCATCGGCAAGCTTGCGGTTCATGGGTAGTCCCTGAGCAACAGTCTTCATCATTTCAGAATAAGCCGATGA
>JAOUOA010000032.1 GCA_029880625.1 Spirochaetia bacterium | reverse complement strand
AAACCATCCCCCGATCTGTCGATTCGGCTACATTTTCTATTTTTCCGATGGTAACAGAGCGGCTGAAAATCTCTTCCAGCCAGATGAATGCATACCAGTCATTTTCCCGTCCGTCCTCAAGAATTTTTAATACTTCAGGCATGCTGCTTCGGATTTTATTCAGGTGTTCCGGAAATTTTACTCTATCGCCTTTCATTTTATTCTCCCGCTATTTTTACTCCGGACCGGATCAGCATTGCATCGGGTCCGATATATCCCTTGGCCGGATGCCACTGGTCGGCCACAGCGCTGATGATAACCTCTTCGCTTCCCAGTCTGCATCCCGCAAAATTCTGCCGGATTTCGCCGGAAGCAATGCCTCCTTTCACCATGACAGGCTCTCTTCCCTTTCTGTGCAGACGCCCCAGTTTAATTTCTGAACTCCAGGTCAGCGTTCTTGGATTGATCAGAAGCGAAGAAAAGGACAGAATTTCAAAACATTCGTCCTCGCTCTCAATCAGTTCAGCTTTTGACAGCGCCCCCCTTTTCATTTTAAAATTCCCGCAGATGCCGTTGGATTTCTTTCCCAGATACTGTCCCATTCGGTTTGACACAATCTGGTTTTTAACTGTTCCGTCCTCGATGATGGAGGCCTCTTCTGCAGGAAGTCCATCCTGTGTATAGGATGAACTTTCCGCAAGGAACGGAATGAAGGGGTCCATTTGAATTGAAATCCTGTCCGTATCTGAAAATAGTTTTTTTTCATAAACAACATCGCCCGGCTTCATAAAAGGAAGCTGCTGGAATTCATTTTCCGCATGAATCTGTTCAATAAGTTCATGGATAAAATCTGAAATAACCTCTCCGTCTACAAGAAGAACAGCATTGTCTCTTGTAGGCGGCAATACTGTATTTCCCAGACTTTGCGTTTCAACAGCCATGGAATGAAGAAATTTTTTTATGTTCATTTGGTCAAGAGACGTGCCCCTTATGTACCTGTGAACTTCCTGGGTATTGGGTCCGGGCAGTTTTTCCATTGCAGCTTCAAAATAGATATCGCCGCGCTTTTTTTCCATAACTACGCCTGTTGAGCTTTCTGTCTTCATGTCATGAAAATTTATATAGAGCTCGGCGCTATTAACCTTTACCCCATTGAGTTCCTGAATTGCAGATTCAATTTCCCGCACCAGGGAATCCCGGGCATTCTCAATCTGGGTTTCGATTTTCGGATCGCAGGTATAAACCTCTCTGTAGGGAGACGGCAGGACAAGATCCCAGGGTTGGTTCTGCGAAATCCGCGCATTCATGAAGCCTTTTTCAATCTGCTCGTCCAGAGGAAAGAGCGGATCAATCACAAAACTGAAGTTTCCCATTTTTACAGGATCACCGTAACGTACATAAATCTGGACTCTGAATGTTTCTTCAGAACTTTGCCTGTTTTGATAGGAGACCAGACTCTCTTTTGAACCAAGAAACAGAGATTGGAGGGAAAGAGAATGCACCCTTGAAAGAGAAAATCCGTAAAATTCATTCGGGTATTTATTTTTTATCCCTTCCAGGGCATTTTTTATTTCATTTTCCAGTGATTTTTCTTTTAACTTCATTATGCCTCTTAAAAGTTCGTTTATTTTTCCAGAATAGAACTGAAAATTCTCCTGTAATGGAAAGCAAAACATTTCAAATCTGATGATAGATTTTTGGTTTTTTATGCGTCTTACCTGCTGTGTCTTTATAAAAAATCTTTTTTCAGGGTTCTAAATTCCTCAACTTTTCATGAAAATAACAAAATATCTTGACTAATCCATTCAATTTTCAGAGAACTGATACCGTATATTATACCAGAGTGTACCCTTACAATAAGAATTATTCAGATAAACACCCATGAGAAAAAACCTACCCATAACAAATAAAGAAGTTGTCGCAAAAGACGATGCCCTCCTGATCTCTAAAACAGATCTTAAAGGGATCATTACCTATGCAAGTCCGGACTTTGTAGAGCTCAGCGGATTTCCGGAAGATGAGCTTCTCGGCCAGCCCCATAATATTTTAAGGCACCCGGATATGCCCATCCCGGTCTTTAAGGATCTCTGGGAACATCTAAAGAATGACCGTGCCTGGACCGGCCTTGTAAAAAACCGATGTAAAAACGGCGACCATTACTGGGTTCATGCAGAAGTGTCTTCAGTCAGAGAAAACGACAAAGTTGTCGGATACATGTCAGTCCGCTACAAGCCCTCCATCGAGCAGATTGTGGAAGCGGAAGAATTTTATAAACGCATCAACGCGGGTAAAATCAATTTCAGCAGGATTGCATCTAAACAGGAACTTTCTCTTAAGGACAGGGTTGCCTACATCGGCCTTTTAACAGTTGTTCTCATTATGAGCCTGACCGGGCTGTTCTTTTTGTTATTCAACCAGGTTTCAGAAGCCGTTGACAGCGAACACAATCTGATCACTGCCAGAAACAACATCAATCAAAGCATAACAGCACAGGAAAACGCCTGGAAAAAAATCATAGCGGATCCGGGAAATAAAACAGTAATTGAAGAAAATAAGAAAATCTTTCTTGAAAAAAGGGATGAAACTAAAGAAAGAATTGATTACATTGCCAATATTATTATTGAACATGCAGAAGGGGATGCAGAGGCCACAAAACAAATCAACGAAGTAGGAAAAGCCTACGATGATTATTTACACAACCGCACGAATCTCCTTAAAATTCTTGAGAATAGGGGACCTGCAGATCTTGAACTTGATACAAATCTGGAAGAAAATCTCAGGAGGTCTCTCGGGGAAAAGATTACGATCATTGCAGAAGATGCAAGCGAATCAGTAAACGAAACAATTAAAGCAAGCTTCAAACTTTACCGGTGGGTAGTACTTGCGGCGGGCGGCGGCGGTCTTTTCCTCATTCTTCTTTTAACATGGTTTCTCATGGAAAACATCAAGGGAACCATGCGCAGAATGGCCCTTGTTGCAACACGAATTGCATCCGGAGACTTAACCACCACCGTTAAAATGCAGCTTGGCGGCGAGGTGGGACACCTTGTTGACGCCATCAAGGCGATGGGGATCAACCTGAGAGGCCTGATCTCTCAAATCCAGGACGAATCGGAAAATTCTGCCGATTCTGCGCGAAAACTTTCTGAACATACTTCCCGTCTAACAAATGCTGCCAGGGAACAGGTAGCTGCTACAGAAGAAGCTTCTGCTTCCGTTGAAGAACTGACTTCAGCATCAGAACATATTGTAAAAATTGTGCAGCAGCAGTCCCAGAACGTTGCGGAAAACCGCGGGAACAGCCAGGCCATGCAGGAATCCATGCAGCAAGTAAGCGAAGGGATGACAGAGCTGAAAGACCTTGCGAAAGAATCTTCAGAAAGAGCCCAGGAAGGGGAAAAAACAATTGGGATTGCCGTCGAAGCTACCAATGAAATTAGAAGCCGGGCCAGTCAGATTAGCGCCATCATCAGTCTGATTACGGAAATTTCCGACCAGACCAACCTCCTTTCGCTGAACGCCGCCATTGAGGCCGCAAGAGCCGGTGAAGAAGGACGCGGTTTTGCCGTGGTTGCCGATGAGATTTCCCGGCTTGCCGATAAAACAGGCGAATCCGTAAAAGAAATCGGCAAACTCATTTCACTCACCAATCAGGCGATTGAAAACGGTTCCAAACAGTTTACCATTGCTGCAAGCAGTTTCCAGGACATTGCCAACCGTGTGGGTTTGATGGATACCAAGGCAACAGACGTTGTGGACATTATCCATGAACAGGTGAAAAAAGCAAATACAGTCCGCGAAACAACAATGAAAGTAACTCAGATCGCAAAAGAAATTGAACAGGCCGCAACCGAGCAGAAAGCGGCCATGATTGAAATCAACGATCATATCCAGAATATTTCCTCTGAAGGACAGAATGTGGGGCACAGTGCCGAAGACCTGACTATCCTTGTTGAAGATATGACCCGTCAGGCGGACTTCATGAAACAGGTTGTAAAAAGTTTCCGCATTAAATAACCTTGAGCCTCGTGCTGTTTTACTTTTGAAAATTCTTCTTTGATACTGATCTTGTTTCTAAAGAAGAGTTTTCAGTTTAAAACCCTTCGCCTTTCTGATCTCTCTAAAGTCAGATCTCAAGCTCATCCTCATCCGGAACGCGGCTTTTTTTCTGCTTTTGTATTTCTTTATCAAGCTTTTCATACGGATCTTCTCCGTCGCTTTTTTTCAGAGAAGGTTTTTCTTTTTTGCTTAAAAACTTATTCATTTTCTTCGCCCGTTCCAGCTGGATTTCCTCCAGGGGATTGAGACTGCCGACGGAATAAGATTCAATCATTGAATCTATGATGCGGTGAAGCCTGCCTGCCCTTGCCCTCCATTCATAATTTAATGGGTAGACCAGGATAGCGTTGTCCGGATTGCCGTCCTGCCCTCCTCCCATTGAGACTGTCTGGAAAGAATCTTCTGAAAGGATCTCCCGGAATGAGATGGGATCGGTCAGTTTCAGCGCATTTCTAACTTCTTCAACAGTAGGGATTTTTTTTTCAGCCAGATAAAACTGATCCAGCTTTTCAATAATTTTTAAGGACGACTCCATACTTTTGATTTTTCCGAGACGTTCCTTTTTCTCCTCCTCTATCTGTTCCTTTTTTTTCGCATAAATTTCTTTGTTCCGGAGAGAAAGCGTTTGCTGTTCTGTCATGATTTTGCGTTTTGCATTCTGGTAAGCCTGATTTTGAAATATCCGGATTCCGAAAAAATCAAGAATCCTGTAAAAAAATGAAATGTACCTCGCATAAGCATGCCTGAGCATCCGGCCGTAATCATTTAAAAAAGATGGGTCAAGAAATAGATCCTTGAAAAAAAGTTCATTTTTATCCAGAAGATTTTTCAGAAGAAGGATCTGCCAGTTGGAAGAAGCAGGCAGGTTCTGCATTCCTTTTGCAAACTGCCGAATCACGGAAGATTCTTTCAGGAAAAAAACATGCATGGTTTCTCCCTGAAGCTCCCATTCGCCGTGTATGAAATCCGTATCTTCCATGATCTGATTCCTTACAAAAGGGGGCACTTCCATAAATTCGGACTCAGAGATAATATGATAATTGTCCATCCAGGATGGCGAAATTTCTTTAATTCGGCTTCTCCATTTTTCCAGTTCTTTTCGATTTTCTGTAAGCTGCTTTTCTTCATAGCGGGGAGAAGAATGTTTGTCCAGAGAAAGAACCATTTCAACTGCAAGCGAACCGGGGAAACGCACTCCTTCATTTTTGCGGCTCGGAGACGACAGGATCGCTTTTTTAAGGGCATCTGTTTTTTTAGCGATAAATTTTGATGTGGGCTGAGCAAAGGGGTCCATATAATAATGCGCTTCTTCCAGCGTAACCTGCCCGATTTCATGTTTCAGATTTCCTGTACCCCGGTATTTCGGAATCATACGAGTAATCACGAAATCGCCTGCTGTTTCAAGTTTGAGAAGATAGTCTTTATCCCGCACATGCATAAGCCCGTAGTCATTAATCCTTACGATTTTCCCCCTGTAGATCAGTTCTTCTTCCATTTCATTGATGGAAATCCGGATCATTTCCGGCGAAGGCGGAACATCAAATTTTCTGACATCCACCGATGAAAAAAGATCGGTAAGCACAGAAGACAGCTGCGAAACTGCCGGAATTTTATCGCTGGAAAAATCAGTTTCCAGATTCTTCCAGATATCTTCTCTTTCAATAACTGCAAGACTGTCAAGATAAGACTCAATTGATTTTACGGAATGGAGGATGGTTTCCTGAAAAAGCATTTCAGGCTTGAATTTATCTTCCTGGGGAAGAGCAATAAAAGAAGGAACCACAGCCAGTGCGCTATTGTCGGCGTCGAAATCAATGCGGAAAATCTGAGCCAGAACTTTTTCATTGATGAGTTTTTTCAGTACATTAGCGATTTCTTTTTGTGAATGCGATGCAATTTCCTGAATGGTCACATTCATAGAATAAAGCATGCTTCGGGATGCATTTTCCGGAGTGGAAAGAGAGCGGATATTCTTAAATAGAAGATGGGCAATTTTATCTGATAGATTCACGCCCCTGGTTACTGCTTCAGCTTCGGAAATCACCTCAAGGAAAGGATATTTTTGAAGTTTTAATGCCATGAGTTTGATTCATGCTGCATGAAAGCGAAGCGGACTGCCTACATGCAGTCTTTCAGTTTCAGAAGCCTTGCATTGAAAAATGTACCCGCTTTATCAAACTCCCAGGGCGGATAAGGGAAAAATTTGACGGTTGCGCACTGTCCTTTTTCCGCAATTGCCCACTGACGGTCCTCGCTGCTTGCAGAAAAAATCTCACCTTCGCTGTTCTTTACAGCTACAGCAAAAGAAAAGACCTGCGAAGAAGGTATGTCTCCAAGAATCGCCGTCGGGGATGTCACTCGTTCCACTCGTTCAATTCGGCCATCAACCTTTACGGCAAATATATAACTGTAAAATTTAATCGTTATAAATCCTGCTCCGAAGCTGAATGCAAGAGTGAGAAATATAATTAAGTATTTTTTCATAGCTTTTACCCGGTTTGAAACTATTTGAACTGAGTTTTCCGTCCAGAACTATACTTTTTATTGAATCCACAGCATACAATAAAAAAAGGATGCAGTCCTGAAATCGGGTTCAAAAATTGTCTAAAAACTGCCGTTCCATTTTGAAAGACACTGCATCATAATTCTTAAAACCAGCAACAAGCGGAATACAGACAGGAGAAAAGAAATCCGAAAACATCAGGGAAAAAGTAGCGTAATTGGTGTAGATGCCCGGCCTCTGGTACATCCCTTTAACGGAAATGCTCAGTATCTTTATAAAATGCTGTCTGAACTGATTCAGATAAGAACTTCCGACCGCTGGATCTTATTTTCAAACAAACCGATCCATCCTTATTTCAGCAATTTGGTAGAAAATAAAAACGTTAGTGTATCCATTTATTCTGGATTATTGTATCGTCCCGGACCACTCTGGGTTCAGCTAAAACTAATCTCAGAACTGAAAAATCATAAATGCGATTTACTCTGGGCGACCCTTGCCATGCTGCCGGCATTTTATAAAAGACGGACTGATATCCCTGCAATAGTTAACTTTCATGATCTGAATGCTTTTTCAGCTCCCCGGACGATGGTTTTCTGGAACCGACTTCAACACAGGCTTCTTGACGGCCAAAGTATTAAAAATGCTCATACAGTTATCTGTCTTTCCAGAACAACAAGTGAAGATATCCAGAAAAATTTTCCGGAAATAAAGAAAAACAAACTTAAAGTTATTTATCCAGGATGTGAACTTCCAGTAACAAAACCAAAAGTGCCCCGTCAGTTACAAAAAATTAAAAATTTTATTTTATCTGTCGGCACAATTGAACCCAGAAAGAATCAGAGAACAATGATTGAAGCCTACCTCAGTGCTAGAGAGAAAACAAAACTTCCACATTTGATTCTTGCTGGAAAGAAAGGATGGGGAGAGGAAAATCTTTACCAAACATTAAAATCCGGATCTCTTGAAACTAAAGGAATTATCTATCTTGAAAATCCTTCAATGGAAGAGCTTTCCTACTGTTACAAACAGGCTCTTTTTTGCATGCTGCCAAGTATCCATGAAGGATTTGGACTTCCCGTTCTTGAAGCTCTAGGTTATGGAAAACAGTCTATTGTTTCTGATATTCCAATATTCAGGGAAATCTGCAAAAAATGTATATTTGTTGAACCTCTGGATATTGAAGCTTGGAGCAGAAAAATGATTGAAATAAGTTCAAAAAAAATACAGCGCCCTTTCCCTTTTGATCATAAACTTTGGTCCTGGGAAAGAAGAGCTGTATTTTTATCTGAAGTTTTTAATACTGTTCTAAGTTAATATGGGTTATTTCAGGGCATCAATCCCTGTATTTGATCCATATGCTTATTCATACATGCCTGGAATTGAAGTTCCTCACATGGAGTTGTTGTAAGACATTTCTGAAACTCAGGCATAATCTGGGGCAGTTTTTCTTCAAATCCACCCATAAGCTTTTTACAGTTATTTTGTGGATCCGGGAGAACGCTGATAGATGCATCACACTGAACTACGCGGGCACAAACTTCATCATATTTTGAAAGGTCCGGCTTATTGCTTTTTTTACAATCTGCAAAAATTGCGAACAAGGCAACGGTTGAAATTAAAAGTAAAAATTTATTCTTCATAGTCGACAATAATTCCAGGCCTTCCATGCATGTCAAGCTCAGAAAAGAAAATTTATAAATAATTTTTTAGCTCTGAATCTCATCTGGTGACCATCCGTGTCACTAAAACCTGGGTTGACCCATACTGCATGATTGATTTTGCTGTCATCCGGACATGAATTTTACTTCATTTCATTTCGTCCTATTTTTCTTTATAACAATTCTTCTGGGACATATTTTAAAAGGAAGAAATCAAAGAGTATTTCTTCTTGCAGCGTCATATTATTTTTATGGTGTTTTCAATACCAGCTACCTCTTTTTAATCTGGATTTCAACTCTCTGGGATTTTATTTCTGCACTGGGAATTGAAGCATCCGGAAAAAAAAAGAATCATTCGCCGCTCGATCTAACCCTTTCAGAACGATTTCTTTCTGCAGTTCCGGCAAAAGTCTGGCTCTTCATATCGATCGCACTGAATCTTTCCCTTCTTGGTTATTTTAAATATACTAATTTCGGAATTGAAATTTTTAATGATCTCTATCCTCTCGGAGATTCTGTTTTTTCATGGCCGAATGCAAGCATCCTTCTTCCTGTAGGAATTTCCTTTTATACATTTCAGTCCATGAGCTATACAATTGATGTGTACAGAGGAATTCTGACACCCCGGAAAAACATAATTGATTTTGCACTTTATGTTGCTTTTTTCCCCCAACTCGTAGCCGGACCCATCGTCAGGGCGACCACCTTTCTGAAAGAGCTGGATAACAGGCTTCCCATAAACAGAGATGATATCATCGTTGGGACAACAAGAATCGTTGTCGGATTTTTCAGGAAGCTGGTTCTTTCAGATAATCTGGCATTGATGGTCAATCATGTTTTTGCGCATCCCGCTTCTGTCAATCCTGTTGATGTATGGATCGCATCGCTTGCTTTTGGATTTCAGATTTATCTGGATTTTGCAGGGTATACGGATATTGCAAGGGGCGTGGCAAGGCTTTTCGGCTTTGAATTTGAAATCAATTTCCATTATCCAATGGCTGCAAAAAACATTACCGAACACTGGAGCCGCTGGCATATTTCTTTAACAACATGGATTCGCGATTATATCTACATACCTCTGGGTGGTTCCAGGATGGGAGAATTCCGAACCTATACAAACATTTTTCTCACCTGGTTTTTTGCAGGGATCTGGCACGGCCCTGCCTATCATTTTGTAGTATGGGGAATCTGGCAGGGGGTTATGATTTCAGCACACAGACTCTTTCAAAGAACTTCTCTCAGGAAAACTCTCAATGAGAAAGGAGGATTCTTCTATGATTTTTTTACCCGGGCATTTACGATTTTTAATTTGATATTCGGATTTATCTGGTTTCGCGCAGAAAACATGACGACAGCAACGATCCTGCAGGGAAGGCTTTTCGGAATCAACAATCTTCCCCTTCTCTTAAAAGGCGAAGCAGGAGGGCTTGCAGATACATTCCCGCCGGCAATGTATCTTTCCTATACGGGGATGCTTGCTTTTCTTTTTGCTTATGAATATTTCTTTTACAGATACCAGCTTGAGTTTTTCTGGAAAAAAGAGAATCAATGGAAGCTGATTTTCATTCTTACTGCAATGATTTTTTCAATTGTGGTTTTTTCTCCTCCTGAGACGCCCAGTTTTATGTATTTCCAATTTTAATCGGGAACAAATAATATGAAGGAATTAAAAAAATATTTTCTGGACAGACGCTTCCTGTTCCCCGCAGGATTTCTCATTTTATTTGAAATTTTTATGCAGTCAGGAATTTATAAAAATTTTCTCAGGCCGCGTTCTTACGCTGCAAATGTCAATCATATAGTAAAGACAATCAATAAGTCCGACTTACGTCCAAATATCCTGATTCTTGGAACATCCGTTGCCTATCAGGGGATCAATCTGCCTTATTTAAATTCGCTCCTGAAAGACAGGGGGCTTTCTGTGCAGAGCGGTGCAACGGAAGGTGCAATGCTGATCACCCAGCATTTAATTTTTAAAAGTATCATCGATCATAACCCTGGGATTAAAACGGTTCTCCACTTTTCTGAAATTTCTTTCCCCTGGACAGCAAAACATTTGCTTGACGTATCCAATAAGAGCATGGTCTCCCAGTTCCCGAGAAAACAATCGTTTGATCTTCTATCACAATACGAATACAGGCTTACTGAGTCCGATTATTCGTATCTTCTAATAAAGTCCATTTCATACAGATCTGATCTGCGAGATTTCGCATTTTCACCTCTTTACAGAATTAAGCTGCTCGCAAGAGAAAAACGGCTCCCTGCCAAAGATTTCCCATATGAGAATCAGTATGAATACAGCATGGCTGTCATTCAGGCGAAAAACCTCCAGGACTGTATCCATAATTTCCCGTTTGGACTGCCAGAAATTGATTCAAATAATCAGCGAATTACAGACAGAATGCATAAAGAAGCAATGTTCCGCACATGCCAGCTGGCACAGCATGATCCCATGGACTTTCCCGGAAGTCCTCAGTGGAAGGATCTTTACTTCAGAAGGCTTAAAGTGTTTTTTAACGATATTGAATCCAGAGGAATTCGTGTCATTACCGTATTCCCGCCCTATTCGCAGCTCATTAAAGATCCGAGAGCCAAGATCAGAGCCTCGGTCTGGAACCAAAAACTTGATGAAATCAGAAACGGAAAGAATATAAATTACATTGATCTCAGGAGATCTCTTGACGGTCCGGATAACAACAGCCTTTATTACGATACAATTCATCTGAACAGAAGGGGCTCTCTTCGCCTCACAGAAAGGCTTGCAGAATCCATAAAAGAACTTTCTGCAAAAGGAGACCTCCTGCCGGAGAACTAACTCATGCTGTTTACAACACTCTCATTTTTTCTTTTTTTCGGGGCTGTCTACGCTGTTTACTGGACGCTCAGGGACAGAGCCAGAATTTATTTTCTCATATTTGCATCGATTGTTTTTTATGCTGCATGGTCTGCCGCTTTTGCCGTTCATTTTTTTCTAATTACAGCGCTGAATTATTATCTCATCCAGTTAATGAATAAAAATAAAAACAAAACGATTTTTACTTTTATTCTGATCATTGATGCCGCAAATCTATTCTTTTTTAAGTATTTTTATCTATTTCTGGAAACGCTCTATCTGGCAAGCGGAGGCGAAACTCTCTTCCAGAGGAAAATTTTTGACGGATGGCTGTTTCAGAATTTTTCGCTTCCAGAAATCACACTCCCCCTTGCGATCAGCTTTTACACATTTCAGCTCATTGCATTTGCATCGGATACATACCGCGGAAAAATTGAAGAAAAAATTCCATTTTCAAAATTTATCCTTTTTATTATGTTCTTCCCTCAGCTGGTTGCAGGGCCGATCATGCGTCACTCTGACTTTTTCCCCCAGCTTGAAAAATGGATTCCGGACCGCAAGAAAACGACGGCAGGCATGTTTCTTCTCATGCAGGGACTTTTGAAAAAAACCGTATTTGCAGACAACATGCAGCCCCTTTATCAGGATATTTACAGCCATCCCGAGAAGTACGACTGGATTTCCAATTTAGCCGCACCCGCAGCATTTGCCGTCCATGTTTACTGTGATTTTTCAGGCTACACAGACATTGCTCGGGGTCTTGGGAATCTTCTCGGAATCGATCTGCCTGAAAACTTCAGGGGCCCTTATCTTGCCCGGTCTCAGCAGGAATTATGGCGAAGATGGCATATTACTCTTTC
>JAOUOA010000431.1 GCA_029880625.1 Spirochaetia bacterium | reverse complement strand
AAAGGTGCTCTGATAAAGGTAAGAAGCGTCTTTTCAGTTCTTCATGCCCCAGATAGGGATGAATCCCCAGGATAAGCTGTTTTTTTTGAGTCTTTTTTTCAGCTGCTATTGAGATTGCAATAAAGAAGAATAATAAATATAAAACAGGTTTTAATCCTTTCATAATTTTGTTTAACTTATTTCCCAGATTATTTCAATAAAAATATTAAATTTCTAAATAATTTTTTCGAGTAAGAGTTGTATGCTGAAATCATTTTTCTACTATCCTGTTTATTTTATTAAAAAATAAAGTATTTTTCTGAAGGCCGCATTCATTTAGTATAAATTGCTGATTTCCCGCACAGTGTCCGGGTTTTGTGAAATGATGGATTTTACAGCAGAGATTCAATTCGCTTCAGGTTTTCTTCCAGTATGGACAGGGATAATTTCCAGAAAGACGGATCGTTAAGATTCAGTCCCACCGAATTTTTCACCAGATTCTCCGGACTTTCAGATCCGCCGGAAGAGAGGAGTTTAAGATACCCGCTTTTAAATGCAGTTCCTTTTTTCAAATATTCCGCATACAGCGAAAGAACGAGAAGCTGTCCGAAGCTGTAAGCATAACAGTAAAATGGAGTATGGATAAAATGCGGTATATAAGCCCAGCCCCAGCGGTAAGGCTCGACCATCTTTACAGCATCCCCGTAAAGTTTTTTATTTTCCTCCCACCAGAAATCGCAGAAAGTCTCGGGCTGAACCTTACCTTCGTCACGTGCTGCATGAGCGCGCTGTTCAAAACGTGTAAGAACAGTCTGTCTGAAAACGGTTGCAATGACGCCCTCCATCTGGGAAAATAAAATTGAAAGTTTTTTCTCTTTTGAAGAAGCGTTCTCAAACATCAGTTCATTTAATAGAATTTCTCCGAATACGGAAGCGGTTTCCGCTGTAACCAGAGGCGTGTCAAAATTTAAATGGTTCTGGCTTTTCGAAAGCTGGTGGTGCAGGCCATGCCCGAGTTCATGCGCCAGTGTCTGGACAGAACGAATGTCTCCAGTATAGTTCATATGTACGAATGCGTCAATTTGAGGAGAAGGTCCGTAGCAGAAGGCTCCGGGGCGTTTTCCTTCGCGCAATGGAATATCGGCGCGTTTATTAAAAAACTTGCTTACGATTTTACCTGCATCTTCATCAAAAGAGGAATAGCTTTCTATTACAGTTTCTTTTGCTTCCTGAAATGAAATTTCTTCTTTTTCGGAAGACAGTGGGGCATAAATATCCGCATTGGTCATGTTCCGAAGTCCCATCAAATCAGATTTGATACGAAAATATTTCTGCGCAAGATGGTAGCCTGACTCCACCGTTTCAAGCATGGACTCCACAGATTCATCACTGACCTGATTGGAAAGATTGCGCGGAGTCATCAGATTCTGAAAGCCCCTTCGTTTGCAGTCCAGCCTGTGATCAAAAATAATATTGTTATAGATGTTTCCAAGGACAATTTTGTTTTCGCCGACAAGACTTAAAAATTTCTCATAAACCTGGTGTCTATAATCTCTGTCAGGAGAGTGGAGAGATGCAAGAGCAGTTTCTTCGGTAAAAGTTTCTTCGCCGCAGTTTGTTTTCATTCGGAATTTGAACTGTCCGAAAATTTCATCAAAAAGATTGGAGAAAGCCTGAACGCCTGTAAGATTTTTTTCCATCCCATAAGCTTCCAGCTCTTCGGAAAGGTTGTATTTTTCCATTAATACAAGCCGTTCAATATGATATCTGTAATCTTTCAGGATCTCAGAATTTAAAAATTTGTCCTTTGTCCTTGCCAGTTCAAGATCAAAAAAAACAATCTGTGCATGGATTTCAGCGGAAAGCTCTTCCTGTGAGGCAACAAGACTCTGCGCCTTTGGATCTGAAGTGTCAGCAGCAAACTGCAGATGGGCATGGGCAGAAAGACGTGCAAGCGTATTGTAGATTTTTTCATGTTTATGAAATGCTTCGAGAAGTTCTTTTTCTGTAAGATCCACCGTTTTTTTTCGGTACTGATTTTGAAATTCCAGAGCTGCGTTTTTCAGCTTTTCAATATCCTTTATTCTTTCTTCCTGTCCTTTATAAAGGATACTCAGGTCCCAGACAGGTATTTCAGGTTGGTTTTGTTCATGATTCATATGGATGCTTCTTAAATCTAGATTTTTATTCTATAGTAGATAATTCCAGGCAAAAGGAAAGGTTTTTCCGGGTCAAACCAAACTTGACATAAGCTGTATGGGAAACTTTCTGGCAAAATGCTGTTCAATTCAGCGATTTTTATCGTACTATTTTTATTCATTTATTCCCTTTACTGGTTTTTGCCTGTAAAGGGTAAGCATTATTTAATTATCCTTGGAAGTCTGGTTTTTTACGGATGGTACAGCATTCCGTTTTTAATGCTTTTTCTGGCTTTACTGACCCTGAATTATCTTTTCAGCATTATTCTTCTAACCAGAAAAAAGAAAAGAATTCTCTGGACCATCCTTGCGATTGATCTTGGAATTCTCGGTTTTTTTAAGTATTTTTATCTTCTTGCAGAATCTGCCGGAAGTCTTCTGGGATTTTCATATATTCAGAATCTTCAGGAAAACTGGATTCGTGATTACAATTTTGAAATTTTTCTTCCTATAGCCATCAGTTTTTATACGTTTCAGATGATTGCTTATGTTGTGGATACATACAGAGGCGTCATTTCTGAAAGAGTTCCGGTACGTAAGTTTGCAGTCTTTATTTTATTTTTTCCTCAGTTTATTGCCGGGCCGATCATGCGGTCTTCCGATTTTATGCCGCAGATTGACAGACCGGTTATATCACCGCATTCCATGCTGAACGGCGTAATCCTTCTTCTGCAGGGTGTGATGAAAAAAGTGCTGATTGCCGACAAGATTGGAAGCCTTACCGGTGATGTATGGATGAATCCTTCCAATTACGATGCTGCAGTACTTTTCATTATTCTTCCGTCATTTATCATTCAGATTTACTGCGATTTTTCAGGTTATACGGATATGGCAAGAGGCATGGGGCGTCTTCTGGGCTATGAAATTCCGGAAAACTTTGCAGGGCCGTTCCTTTCAAAATCCATTCAGGAACTCTGGAGGCGATGGCACATTACTCTTTCGACCTGGCTTCGCGATTATATTTATATCCCGCTTGGCGGTTCCCGTCTCGGTTCTTTCCGTACTTATTTTAATATTTTATTTACCCTGGCCCTTGGAGGATTCTGGCACGGCGCAACATGGAATATGATGCTGTGGGGAATTTACCTGGGAGGAATTATGGTTGTAGAAAGGCTGATGAAAAAAAATTCCATCCGAATCCTGCCGGATCATAAATATTTTGATATTCTTCGTGTGGCATTAACATT
>JAOUOA010000430.1 GCA_029880625.1 Spirochaetia bacterium | reverse complement strand
TGAGCTGCATTTTTTGTTCTCCATAATGTTTTGATAATCTATTATCGGTCTTATAAATTGAAGAATTCCTTTATCCGATTTTAAAAATGTAACATACAGAAGTTTCCCTGTCGTCCCGAATTTAAAGCCAGGACTCCTCTGCACAAATTTACAAATCCCGGCGCTTGAATTGTATAAAACAGACTGATTATTTCTGAAAGTTTCTCAGATTTCGAAAACATGAAGGGATGACATTTTTCAGCTGGATGCTGAGGTCAGGCCTTTCAAAGAGACATAAATACCAGGTTTTACTAAAGAAAACTTTTAAGAAAAAATATATAGAACCATAATTATAAATATAGATTGTAAGCTCAGGAAGTTCTGGATTTTTACCATTAAAGAATTTGAGCAAAATATTCTGACACAGAATCTTACAGGAATATCTTTCTATTTTACTATAACATGTGAATATGGATTACCGTAAAAACATTTTTTTCAGGCACCTTATAGATTATAATAAAGCATACTCTGTTGCTTTTCTAATTTTTCTTCCATTTCTCATTTACATTGAAATCTTTCTTGATCATAAAATATTTGGAGGAGATTCTCCTTATCAGGATTTTCCTTTGCGGTATTACTACGGCCGCATTCTTTCCAGAGGTTTTTTTCCGTTGTGGGCGCCTGAATTAAATTTCGGACATCCCTTTTTTGCAGAAATTCATACTGGACTTCTTTACCCGTTTAACATTCTTTTTGGATTCATTGCATACTTTTACGGCCTCAGAATCTGGCAGATAGATACGATTTTGCATCTTTCAATTGCTCTGGTGTTATTTTATTATTATGCAAGGCAGACTGGATTTTCGCATTCTGCTTCACTTTTATTTTCAATAAGCATTGCAACAGGAGGTTATTTCGCAGTACATACTGCCCATAATTCTTTTCTTCATACACTTGCATGGACAGGCGGTCTTTTTCTATTCGAGAAACGTTTTTTTCAGACAGGGAGCCTGATTTCATTTTTCTGGTTCTGTATCCTGCTTCTCCTTTCTTTTTTTGCAGGATTTCCTCCTGTTTTTTTCATACAGATGGTTCTTGTGATTATCTACACTCTGGTTTTATTATTTTTGCATAAATTCTATCAATACGATCCTTTTATAAAAAAACTTTTTTTTGCTGCGGGTATTTTTATAATTGTATTTTTAATTCCTGCACTCTTTTACCTCGGCATCACTTACCCTCTTACTGAATTTTCTGCGAGAAAACACTGGCCTGTTGAAATGTATTTTGGATTTCACATAAAACCCAGAAGCTTCATACATTTAATTTATCGCAACTGGTTTCATTTTTATCCAGACCCCGGCAGCTGGGAATTTTATGCTTACAGCGGGCCGCTGACTGTTTTTCTTGCTATTGCAGGAATTTTCTTTCGAATTAAAAAATTTTCTTCTGATGCAGTATTCTGGCTTTTTATAGCCATCCTTGGCATCTTTTTTTCAAATGCCCGGAACCCTATCTACCAATTTTTATTTTTTTATGTCCCTGGATTTGATTTATTCCGCGTCCCCGGCCGTTATATTATTTTTCTTACTCTTGCTGCTGCATGGTTTGCAGGCGCAGGTCTGGACGATCTTTGCAAAAGTTCAGGCCGCAATTTCCTCAAATCCATTGGATTGATTTCAGTTTCAGCAATTGTACTTTTTATAGTTCCATTTTATAAAAACTCAAATATTCTTCCTTTCGCATTCAGCTCATTGAGTCTGGTCGGACCGGATTTTCTTTTGATTGCCCTGAGCCTTTTTGTGATTTCACTTTTAGTCCTCTTATCGAAAAAAAATATCGCATATAAAGTCATCCCCCTTGTAGCGGTTATTTTTATCCTATCAATAAATATTTATTTTCACAGATTTCTATCTCCAGGGATTGATATTGCAAACCGTTTTTCCAAAGCGATGCATCCTGCCATGCTTTCACGAAACATTCCTCAGAACATACATGATGCACAGGGAGATAATTTTTCTCTTCTGGGAAATGAACTGGAAGGACGCGGCTATCTGACTCTTGAAATGGAGCGCCAGGCTTTCTTTAAAAAAACAGCCGCTGAAAATCCAATGTCAAATTCAATGAAAGCTGCAGGCGCATACAGGACAGACCTGAATTCATATCCATACGCATATTTTACTTCTTTTTATACAATGAATGAAAATCCGGACGAACTCTTAAATGCACTTTCGAATGATGCAGATTCATGCCCTCTGTATCTGGAAAACAATCCAGGAAGCCAATCCAAACCGGTAAGAAGTCCCTGTCTTGCTGCAAAAATTCATTTCAACAGGAATCCCAATAAAATTCAAATTGATCTTCCGCCTGAAATCAAAATCCATGGCTTAATCTATATTTCTCAGACATATTATCCCGGCTGGACAGCTGAAGTTGACGGAAACAAAAGAAACATTTATAGAGCAAATTATAACTTTACTGCAGTTCCAGTGTATCCGGGCGAAAAAAGTTTAACATTAACGCAAAAATTATATTTTAAACTTCCTTTTTTAAAAGGATATATTATCGAATGAGTTTGCCTATGTTTGAAATCAACTACGATAATGAGAAAACAGTACTTACGGACAGTACAGATAAGACAATATTGGAAATCAGCCTTGAACATGGTATTCCCCACATGCATATTTGCGGAGGAAATGCAAGATGCTCTACCTGCAGGGTTCTGGTCATGGACAATCCGGAAAATCTTTCAAACCCAGGCGAAAATGAAATCAAACTGGCCGAACTGAAAGGCTTTGAAAAAAACATCCGCCTTGCATGCCAGTCCAGAGTAAAAGGAAATGTCACAATCCGCCGCCTTCTTCATGATGAAAATGACGTAAAAATTGCTGTTGCTGAATCATCAGGAGGATCCGGAAAAGAAAAAAATATTGCAGTTCTCTTCAGCGATATCCGCAACTTTACTAGTTTTTCTGAAAAAGAACTCCCTTATGACATCATCCATATTCTCAGCCGCTATTTCAATGCAATGGGTGATGCAGTGATCAATCATCATGGCTATATAGACAAATACATCGGCGACGGACTGATGGCCTTATTCGGTCTTGAAGACGAATCAGAAACGGATACCTGTTTCAATGCGGTTTCTGCGGCTCTTGATATGAAAAAACGCCTGAAAAATTTTAATCAGTATTTGAAAAAAAACTATGAAACTGAATTTAATATCGGGATAGGAATCCATTTCGGTCCCGCAGTCGTCGGAGAAATGGGCCATATTAAAAAACACCAGCTTACCGCCATAGGCGACAGTGTCAATCTTGCAAGCAGAATTGAATCTGCCACAAAAAAAACACAGTCAGAACTCCTTGTTTCTGAAAATGTATTCAATCA
>JAOUOA010000429.1 GCA_029880625.1 Spirochaetia bacterium | reverse complement strand
AAAACACTGTTCACCGCATCAAATTCTGCTACCGCTTCCATTAAAGCAGCCAGGGATCCAGCTGAATTTTCATATTCTTTTAGCTGCTCTTTTTCTGCAGTTTTATAAAGGAAATAAATACTAGTATACGTTATCAAGAGCAGAATTGCACTGATCGAGACAACAAGAATCAAAAGTAATTTTCTGTAATAAATTGAAATCATTCAGCACCGGATTTAGAAACAATGTTCTGATTAAAGTGACGGATGCTGCAGGATGTTTCTAACAAAAAAGACCTTAATAATAATATATATTATTTTATTTTTCAGCGGGAGAAAGGTCGAACCCAAGCAAAGATTTTATACTATCAATAAAATGATTGTGAGAATACGTCAGTTTGGTCTTTTAAACTTTCCGATTACTTTGAGAGATTGCTTCATGATTTGATATGTCACCGGAGGGCGGCCGAGCAGTTCACCGTCGCTTTCGATTCTGATTTTTTCAGAGGATTCGATCTTGATCATCTTCGTCTGGAATGATTCTACCCGGGGATGGCTGAGAATCTTTCCATTATAAATTTGCGGAAGACTGAAAAGCAGGTATAGCCAATTCATGGACTGAACCAGAGTTACGTCAAAAAATCCGTCATCTGGCAAGGACCGGGGAGCCAGGTGCATTCCGCCGCCGCAGTATTTTCCAAGGGCAGTCATCAAAACAAATACCTTTTTTTGCAGCGTATTCCCATTCACCTGAATGGTCATAGAAACGCCTCTGTAAAAAAGAAAGGTTTTAAGAATTGCTATAAAATACGAAAGAGATCCGAACCTTCGCGAAGCCATGCCTGCAACAACCTCTGAATCAAAGCCGATTCCAGAAAAATTAATAAAGAACCTATTTACTTTTTTTCCATTCTCCATATAATCTGCAAGACCGATGTCATGCAGATAATTATGATTTTCAGAAATGATTCGAACTGCGCTTTCATATGTTTTTCCCAGCTGATTATTTTTTGCCCAGTCATTTCCCGTGCCGACTGGAATCGCTGCAAGAGTACAGTTCGCAGGCGGAGTTTTCTTCTGTTTGAAAATTCCATTTACAATTTCATTGAGAGTTCCGTCGCCGCCCACCGCAATGAATTTTTTAAAACCCAGTCCAAGCGCTTTTTCCGTTATTTTTACAGTATGGCCTGGGTATTCACTGATAAATATTTGAAAAGGAATTTTGAATTGTTCAAAAAGAGCTTCAATCGTTTTCCGGTCTTTGACAGCTTTTCCTTTTCCGGAAACCGGATTCATAATTACACACCATTGATTTTTCACCATGTAGGATATTTATTTTACTTCAGGAAAAAAACGTAAAGCTTTTTATCATTTAATCCAATAAATCATTAAACCGCTTCAGCGCTTTGCTTCTGTACAACCTGGTTTCTTCCGGAATTTTTAGCATCATACAGGGCTTGATCGGCATCTTTCATCATCGCTTCAAATGAATCCGCCAATTTCCCTGAAAATCCGATACTCATAGATACTTGAATTGAATTCTCTCCAGCCTGAACAACAGATCCTTCAATTCTTTTTCTGATCCTGTCCATAAACGTAAAAGCATCTGCATCATTCAGGTTCATTGATACGATGCAAAATTCTTCTCCACCGATCCTGGCCAGAATATCAGAACTTCTGATTTCTTCCTGCAGAATTTTTGAAACCTGCTTCAAAACAAGGTCACCTGCATCATGTCCGTAGGCATCATTAATTTTTTTAAAATGATCAATGTCCAGAATTGCAACGGTTAAGGATATTTTACCGCGTCTTGCATTTTCAAAGATCTTCTCAGACATATCAAACAAATATTTTCTGTTGTACAGACCTGTAAGATAATCCGTAATTGCCGCTTCTTCCAGCTGTCTGTATCTTTCGATAGCATCTATATTCTGTATTACGCGACAGTAAAACTCTTCGTAAGCAAAAGGCTTTTTAATAAAATCATTCGCTCCTGATTTTAGAAGTTTGACAGAAACTCCATCTTCGCTTGATGCGGAAACACTGAGAATTGCCAGTTCATTTCTTGAATATTTTTCTCTTACATTTACAATCAGCTCATCTCCCTTCATGTCCGGCATATTATAATCTGTAATAATAAGCTGAATGTCTTTATGAAGAGATAAAAGCCTTAAAGCTTCATTTCCATTTGAAGCCTCAATGACATTGATAAATTGCCTTTCCAGAAGACTCCGTATGTAACTTCTTGTACTCGGAGAATCATCGACAACAAGGATGCTGCGCGACTGATTATTTTTCAATCGGCTGAGGGTTTCCGCAAGATACTGCAGCTCATTCATATTTCTCTTGATGACATAATCAATAACCTTTTTTTTGAGAATGATATCATGCATGAGTTCAGAATCAGATGATGTCAGAATAATTGGCGCAATTCCCTCACTGATGAAAAAGTCTACAATTTCACCTCCCATGGAATCAGGAAGATGAAGGTCCAAAATTGCAGTTAAAATATTTTGTTTCTCCCTGGATACTGCTTCTTTTGCTTCTGCAAGCGTCCTGGCAGTGAGAACTTTGAATTCTGTTTTTGTTTCAACGACATTCTTTATGCTTGACAGTATAGAAAGACTGTCTTCAACAATTAATACTTTATTATTAGTGCGGCACATACCTTTCCCAAATCGATCAAATTTTCAGACTTTGTCGATAATAATTCTTCTGAATTAAAGTTTGTAAAATATTAAGACGAAAAAATACGAAAAACAATTAATACGCTTCAAAACAAATCGAATTGTTTTAATATAATTTTATCAGTAGATTCTGTTCAAGTAAAATGCTGAAATTATTTAAATCCTGCTAAAAAAACTTGGCTTTAAAGACTGATTTTCAAATATCTTCACCTGCAGGACCGCATAAAATTGTATTTGACAGAATGAATTTTAAAGTCCTAAAATTATAATCATATCATATTTCTATACTGAATTCAACAGATAAATTCAGGAAAGGTTCATTTTGCCTGCTTCATTACTTCAAAATATCCTTAAAAAACTCAATCTTATAAATTCAGAACTGATTCACTTCTTTTTTATTTTATTTTTCTTATCTTCTCTATCTTATTCTATCTATTTAAATGAAAGAAAATTGACAATTCATGAAGAATATAAAAATTCAAAAGGCTTGTCGTTTTATCAATTCCTTGATGAAATGCATAATATTAAAAAATACTTAGAGTGTTCTGATCAGATAAAAATTTATACCGGCAAAGATGACTTATACTTTATGACTTTCAGCATAAATCAACTGACAACTTATGCATTAGCTCCATGCAATCCTCAATTTGATGATAACATTTCAAAAGATGCCTTTTTATTGATTTATAAAAATGATCTTAAAAATATAAAAACAACTGAA
>JAOUOA010000428.1 GCA_029880625.1 Spirochaetia bacterium | reverse complement strand
TGATAAAATTTCCTTTTCTGAAGTTTGTTCTGATAGATCCTTTTGGATGAGATGAATTTCATCTTTTTTTTTCAAAAGTTCCTGTTGTGTGATTTTATAATCTTCTTTAAGCTTTTCAGCGGAAGCCTCTGTTTCAATAATTTGCTTTTCAAGATTTGTTAAGTCTGATGACTTTTTATTTAATTCGTTTTCTATTTTATCGCGGTCTTTCTTTAGATCTAAATTTTCAGATTTAATATTTTTAAAATTATTCTTGGCAGTGCTGTTTTGGCGATTCAATTCAATTAAAAAAAGAGGCCAGACGGCATAAGAAAGAAATTCTGCAGCAGTTTTTGCAGCCTTTGCAGTACATTTATGATTTGTAAGCGCAGCCAGACAGAATTCAAAACTGCTACTTTTGTATGTGAGTGAAAAGCCTCTTGTTTTGCTGTCTTCGATTTTGTCAAAGGATGAGCCTTCATCTGTTCTGAAAAAGGGAATTCCTGTGGAATCAAAACAACCAGGATCTCTGGCAAGAACAGACCAGGAAACATTTTCTGAAGGAATGCCGTCCTGTTCAGAATATAACGTTTCTCCCGAGAAAAGAAAAATAAATTTTGCTTTTTCACTATCCGGGTTTTTTAAAAAAATTTGAATCAGTTCGAGATCCAAAATCGCGGATAGATTTTTAAGTAAAAAGGATAGTGATTCTTCAGGAGTGGTTTTTAATAAAAATGCTTCAATGATTTGATTTTTATCAAATGGATCTGAAGCAGCCGAAATAGATGAAGAGCTTTTGGCCGATTGAGTTTTTTTCGCAGCCGGAACCGGTTTTTTTTTCACCGCAGTTTTCTTTACAGCGGCTGTTTTCTTTTTTACCGTTGTAGTTTTTGTTTTTTTTACTTTCTGAGTCGTTTTTTTAGCCATCGAAATTAAAGATTATTGAATTATATAGCATATCATTTGCTGAATGATTCATTCCGGTATTATACCATTCTATTTTGAGGCCCTTTTTTAATAAACGGATTTTTTAAAACCAGCCTGATGTTTTATAAAATTTACTTTACAGATCCATTTGATGCAGATTTTTGACGAATACTTGCTTTTATTGGGGGCTTAGCTCAGCTGGGAGAGCATCTGATTTGCATTCAGAAGGTCATCGGTTCGATCCCGATAGTCTCCAATTTCTCAATTTTCTCTTGATTTTTTCAATTCCTGAACCGTAAATGTACAGTACTGTATTTTTTTATGAAGGAAGTTAGAAGAACTTTAAAGCAGATCCTCATCAATTCTCTCAATACCGATCAAATGAATCATCTCGCAAGGGATCTGAACCCTTCATTTGATATGGGAGAAGTTACGGGATTTGGTGATAAAATCGTTATCCCACGTCAAACTGCAGCGGAAGCCATTTTGCGTCATTTTCAGAAAGATCAATCTCTTTTAAATTTTATCGGGTATATGATTTCACGGGATGGTCAGGGAATGAGCGGAGGGGTAATACAGCTCAAGGGTATTTCAAAGATCCTTGGACTGCTAAAAGAGGAGTGTTGGATTTTTGATCAAAAATCTTTCACGTTTTCCCGCGATCAGTCGGTTGAAAAAACTTCGGACTGGGGGCATATGCAGGAAGGTCAGGAATATCTTCTTACAGTAGCCAGTGTCGATGTTGTGGGCAGTTCCATGCTTGTCAGAACCAATGTTAAAATTGAAGTAGAATCCACATTGAGCAGACTCAGAAACCGGATCATCAATCTTGCCGAGCAGTACAACGGACGTCTCTGGTTCTGGCATGGAGATGGAGGCGTGCTTGCATTTTATGGTCCTTCAAGCTGCAGTTCTGCCGTGACTGCCATGATTTCTGTCCTCTACAATCTCCCTGTTTTCAATATTGTTGATAATGAATTAAACCTTGAAAGCGATATTCGTCTCAGAGTGGGGCTGAATTACGGACCTGTTGAATACAGAAATGATGTCGCATCGATTGTAAGCGAAACTATTCAATCTGCAGAAAAGATTGAAAAGAACTGTTCGCCGCACAATGCCCTTGCAGTATCAGAATCTGTTTACAGTCAGCTCAGCGGACCTCTTCGTTCTGATTTTTCAGAAACGCAGTGCAAAAACGGCGGCACAGTTCATTTTTACAGGCCTGAATGATATGAATTTACTGATTATTGATCCAGATACCGGAATCCAGGAATACTACAATCATCTGTTCCGTTCGATTTTTAAAAATCTGAATATTTCGTACGCAAAAGACTGCCAATCCGCTCTTGAATATCTGCAAAGCAGAGAAGCTGATCTTGTAATCACTGACACTGTTCTGCCTGACTGCGATATCTTTTCGATTCTCAGCGATCTTATTGCGAAAAATCTTCCGGTTATTATCATTTCAAGCGAAAAGTCTGACAGGCTCATTGTTGAAAGTCTCAGGGCAGGAGCGCTTGATTTTCTTACAAAAAAGAAACTCAGACAGAATCTCCTTGAACATGTAATTAAACGGGCTTTCCTTGAGGGCGATCGGTGGATGGAGATTTTAAGATTCGGAAAAACGATTCCCCACAGGCAGGAATACGGCACCGTGGACGAAGTTCTTAAAACCTTTCTTGTAAAGGAACGTCATGAAAAAAGAAATATGAATCTTCCGATGGGATATCTTGCCGATGGAAGCATTAAACTGCATGAAGGAGAGTCCTATCAGGTGATCTATCTTTATATGCAGCTTCATATTCCTGATGAAATGTCAGGCCATTATGATCAGGAATCAATTGCAAAAATTCTTGGCGATGTGCTGCTGATGAATATAAATATTTCTGAGCGATACGGCGGACGTACATGGACGAAAAAAAATGACGGAGCTTTTTTTGCTTTTTTGAATGAGAGTTATCAGCAGGCAGTTCTGGCAGCTCTTTCAATTTATTCTGCTGTAAATTTGTTTTCATTGCGTTTTGGTCATGATTCCGGTAAAATCAAGGTGACAATGGGCATCGCCGCTGGACAGACAGTATACCATGAAAATAAAAGCTCGATTTACAGCGAAGCATTAAATTTAAGCGCTCATCTGGCGATCAACAAGGAAATGAACGGCAGTGCTGTCTGGATTACTTCCGATATTTTTAATGAAATATCGGATTCTGCCGGAAGGTATTTTGAAACGAGGCCGGATTACGAAGATCAGAAGGTCTATCAGTTTGTAATGAATCCGCATCTCACAGAAGTTGAATCATAAAGTCAGCCTGTGTAAAAATCAAAAGTTTTTCCGAATTTTTGTTTTTTTGCCTCTCGAATAATGAAGGATGCCGCATAAATATCCTGTATGGCAAGCCCGGTAGAATCAAAGACAGTAATTTCATCATCTGATTTTCGTATGTTTTTTTTGATGATCGCATTCCCCAGAAAAAAACATACGA
>JAOUOA010000427.1 GCA_029880625.1 Spirochaetia bacterium | reverse complement strand
GAAAACCAAAGCAATAATGATACGTACAGGACTGCGGATGAAAATGTGAATTTCCAGAGAAGTCCATGGGGCAAGTCCGGGAAAAAGATAAGCAAAGGATGCTCTCCCAGATTCAGAGCGTTCATAAAAAAAGCAAACGATAAAATGCTGAATACAAGATTGATCGTATCACGAATCCGCATAATATAGAACGAAAAATATTGAACGGCAATAAAAAGAAATATTCCTGCAAACATCAGCTGAGTTGCAATATTCAGCGATAAAAAGTAGTTCATTTCTTCTGCATTGCCAATATGTACTGCTTTCCAGAGCCCTCCCACCTGCCGCGTATAATTGGATACCTGAAGGATAATTTCAATTTCGCCCTTTTTATGCTCAAACGGAACAATGTCTGGTTTTAAAAATGGAACAGATTCAGACGGGTTTGTCCCCACTTCTCCTGAGGAAGAGAGAAATTCACCATTGATCCAGAGCCTGTAGGAGGTGGCCGGCTGTCCTGGATTGAACCCCGGCTGAAAATCAATCTCATCAGGCAAAAGAACTTTAAGGCGGTATGTGCCGTACCCAAATGCTTTTTGATTCGGAAGCTTGCTGCTTTTGTCCCAGGATTGTGGAACATACATATACAGTTTATTTTCAATTTGATTATTTATAAAATCTTCCGGTTCCAGGAGCTGTTCAGGATAGAACTCCCATTCTCCTTTCAGGGAAACCGCAGGGGACGATTTGAAATCGAAATTTTGTAAATCAATCACACCCTGATTGACTTCGAAATCAGTCTGGGGGCTGCAGCTGTTTAGAATAAAAATCAAACTGAGAAGGAAAAATATATTAAGGCTGCTGCGTATCATGCTTCGATCAGAAAGGATTAGTTGCTATATTTCTTTTTCAATACGACTGGATGTTTTACAAATTCCACTAATATTGCAAGTATATTTTTTCTTCAAACCAGGAATAAAAAAACTACCTAATTTGAGGGATAGACAGACCATAAAATCCACGATAGAATGATACATCTTTTGACGAGGAGGATTTATCATGCTGCAACAGAAAATTGATTCAGAAAACAACTTTCATTCTGTACAGGAAGATCTGAGAAGATTTCCCCCTGTTTGGAATTCCGTAAATGATAAAATTACAGAATATCTTAAGTTCCTTGGTAAACTAGGATGTTCCGGGGAATGCGATGATTTCCGCTCATGGCTTTCTGCTTCTGGAATTTATGTCGATGACATGAAGCATCTGAAAGAGCATCTTGAAAATCTTGTTTTACAGGGAACTTTTGAAAGAAGCGGCGAGGCAAAAACCGTTTATAGATATAAAGATGTATGTTTTCCCTCAGAAATTGAATACAGCCTCTCTTCGCATTTCGAAACGGCTCCCATTTCTTTTGTCAGATCACGAATCGACTCTTATTTATCTTTTAACAACTGCAGCGATGAACTGAAAACAGATATCTTGATAGGAGTTGTTGAAGCAGTCGAAAACGCCGTAAAGTACAATGGATCGGACCATTTCTATGTACACTACTGGACGGAAAGCGAAAATCTTTTCAATCTGGAAATTTGCAACCAGGTTCCAGCAGTATCGATTGAAGATGATATTCAATCCGGGAAATTTACCGGAGCGAAAACCTTAATGAGGGGAGTTCTCATTATGGAATCCACTTTTGATTTCTTTGATCTGGACCTATCTCCGGACGGAAAAATCGCCGTTATGAAGGCGAATAAAAAATTTCGATAAATTCGGGTCCAAAAATCACAAATACCAAATCTTGAGTATATACAGAATCTCTTAAACATGATAGAGTTTGAAAATAAAAAAAAGGAGAAAAACATGAAACTAAATATAAACAAGTCAGCGCTTACAGCGATCTTCACTCTGACTGCTGGCATGACAACATTCAACTGCTCCATGATTACCAATCAGATGAACGGCGATCTGCAAAAAGAAGTCGAAGAGGTTAAAATGGCAAATTATTTGATTGCAGGTCTTTTAATGCCGCCTGCTGTTCCTGCTGCTGCTTCTGCTCTGCCCAATGTTACCGATAACGGTGACGGAACTGTCTACGTAAGATCTCAAAATTTAACATGGGCCAAATGCAGCCAGTCTTCTGCTGCAGGGGGGAATATGTATAACAGCGCCGCCAACGACTGCAGCAGCGCCGCCGCAGGGTTGATGTATTATTGCAATGCGGCTAACAATAGCTGCAATTCGACGGAAGACCCCTGGATATTGAACGGCACAGGCATTAGCCAGGTTTACAATAGCTGCTATCTGCTGAATGCATATCTCCCGGGAAATAACTGGCGGGTCCCAACCATATCAGAATTGAAAGTATTTTACGATAACGTATATACTACCAATGCCGCTCTTTTTCCCGGAACACCTGCTGAGGCATACTGGTCTGCATCTGCCTACAGTCCAAATTCAACAAATACAAGGGTTGTCAACTTCAATACTGGCAGTATTGTCTTTGGAGTCAAGGACTCCAACCTGTATTTGCGGTGTGTATCTGACGGCCCCTGAGGAAAAGTATTTTCATCAGGGGAATTTTATTTTAGGACAAGAAGGATTTTTAATCAATATGCAAATCAATCATTAACAATCTGTCAATGTGTTCTTTGCATCCATGGATAATGAATAAATAAACCAGGGTATTCAACAGATATGTTTTTACTTTTCTGATTGCACCCCAAAGGAGAAAAAAATGAAAAAATTTATTAGCAACTCAGTGCTTACTGCAACATTCACTCTAATAACAGGAATAACGGCATTCAACTGCTCAATGATTGCCAATCAGATGAACGGCGAACTACAAAAGGAAGTCGAAGAAGTTAAAATGGCAAATTATCTGATTGCAGGTCTTTTAATTCCGCCTGCTGTTCCTGCTGCTGCTTCTGCTCTGCCCAATGTTACCGATAACGGTGACGGAACTGTCTACGTAAGATCTCAAAATTTAACATGGGCCAAATGCAGCCAGTCTTCTACGACAGGGGGGAATATGTTTAACAACGCCGCTAACAACTGCAGCAGCGCTGCTGCAGTTACGATGCAATACTGTGATGCAGCAACAGATAGCTGCAATTTTACTTCAGATCCACGGATTTTGAATGGAGCAGGCATCAGTCAGGCTTACAATAGCTGTCATCTTTTGAATGGATATCTTCCGGGGCATAGCTGGCGGGTTCCAACGATATCTGAATTAAAGGAGTTTCATGATGATATATACCCTTCGCATACAACTCTTTTCCCTGGAACTGCTGCCAGCCCCTACTGGTCATCATCTGCTCATGTGACAAATATTACAGAAGCATGGTTCGTGGATTTCTCTCTGGATATTTTTGGCCCTAACAGCAAGACCAATCTTTTTTATGTGCGATGTGTCCGATCAG
>JAOUOA010000426.1 GCA_029880625.1 Spirochaetia bacterium | reverse complement strand
AGATCTCCTTCTGAAAAATCAAGTCTTTTGTGCAAACCTTCTTTTTCGGAAAGTCTTTTTGCTTCGTTGATATTTTCTGAGAAGCCGTCAACTCCTGTACCTTTTATATCAGGATAGACTTTTGCGATGTTTCTCAGATACCATCCGTTTCCACATCCCAGATCAAGTATGCTTCCCCGATTTTCATTTACTGTTTTAAAGAATGCAAGCCCAGGCAGAATGATTTGATTGAATAAAGGCGAAAATCCTTTTTCCAGCATAACTCCGAAATTCTGAGCGATGGACGGACGTTCCAGCAGGATACTTTCTCCCGGACGTTCCCCTGATTTCATCAAAGCTGAAATTCGGTCTGCCATATGAGCTCCGAGAACTGCCTGAATTGCGGCGCCCATCATGCTGCTTTCATGATTTGCCGTAAAAAGAAGTCCGGTTTCCGTAAGAAAAAAATTCTCATTTTCTTCATCGATCAGTCCAAATGAATAGGCTGCATCCAGCCATCGTTTTAAGTAGGCAAGATCTGAATTTGATGTTTTTGCAAGGAGTTCAGCCGCCATCCGGCTGTGACTGTGAAGAATATCAAAGAGGTGGTTATGAATTCCTATAAAAGCAGTGGACAGAAGCATGGAAGAACGAACCTGCCCCTGAATTTCCTTTTTTAATGTTTCTATATCCATGTTGCTATCATAACACAATTTTCTTTGTGGGCTATCTTTTCAAGAGGATAATCAATTTAAAAATATTTTCAGATCGGCAAAAGAGATGATGAAATTTTCTGAGTATGCCATCAAAACATAAAAAAATAATCGATACTGAGTTTTTTTTGTAAAAACAAATAGCTATACAAGAGTATAGTTGTTTTGAAACGTTCACATAGAACCCCGGATGGAATCTCTGAAATCAGAGGCTATCTGTTAGTTCACAGATAGAAGAGTAAATAGTGCGATTTTATGAAATAGAGTTTACATATGTTCCATTTAATATTTAATAGTATTATTCAAAATAATTATATACACTTTTGATTCAATCATTCTTCAACATGTTCATTTATGCTGATATTGATAGATCATAAGTGTTGAAAAAATGGAGTGATTGATGAAAAAGGTACTGATTTATTTAATTCCTGTAATCCTTTTTAGCATGACATCATGCCACGTTACCGCTGTTCGCTATTTGACTCAGGTGCCTCCTGCAATTCAAATTCCCGAAACCAGTCAGCCCTTAAAAATAACTGTTCTTGACGAAAGAAAGAATAAAACCCCTGGACCCAATGAAGCAGACGTTGAAAAAACACCCTCAGAGAGAGTTCATTATTTTCAAGGAGAGACTTGCCGCCAATAATATTAAGATTTCCGATACAGATTATGCTTCAGAATTAAAAATTACAATCAAAGAATTTAAGGCAGTAAAAAAAGAGGGACACTGGAATTCAGTCGTAATCATTTCTGCTGCGACAGAGGCTAACACCCAGGAATACGAAGCAAAAAATAAGGAATATAATTACAATTTAAATTCTGCAGTCAAGGCATTGAGTTTATCCTTGTCGGTTGCAATCGACGAAATCAAATGGGATAAACTTTACCCTGTTGACTGAAATGAAATAAACAGGCAGATACTGTAACATCTGCTGTCTGTTCTGTTCAGAATCTTTTTTTAATACAGAAACTGTTTTTTAAAACGAAAGCTTAAAGTGTTTTTATAATTTTTTGTAATTCTGTGGAAATCTATACTAAATATTTTAATTTGCCTGATAAGGCCGATATGGATGAAAGTCTGAAAAACTGGAGTCTTGAATTTCCTCATGGAGGAGCGTTTGTTCTAATTTCCGAGAAAAATTCTTCTTCCATCCCTGAAATTCAGGAAATCTTTCAAAAATACAATCTATCTCTTATAGGATCTGTTTTTCCTCTTGTTATTTACGAAGCCTCATTTAAAGAAGGCGCTGTTTGTGTGTTTTATAAACAGATGCCTGAATATTTCATCTCTTCTGAATTTAACTTAAATGAGCTTACCGCCAGAAATATTGAAAAAGGAATTCAAAACTTCTGCAGCCCCATTCTCAATCAGCTGGATAAAGAGGATAAACCAGGATCTTTATTTTTAATTTTTGACTGTATTCTTCCTTTTATAGCTTCTGCAGTGAACCAGATATTTATGACACTGGAGGATAGAGTTTCCTATATGGGAATCAATGCTGGAAGCGAAACATTTCAATCCATTCCATGCATTTTTAACAGAGAAAAGATCTATAAAAATGCAATTGCAGGAATTTTGTTTCCGGAATCTTTAACTCCAATCCTGGAGCATGGGTATAAAATTCCAGATTCAATCATTGCGGCAACTTCAACAGATAAGAATCAGATTATCAGCATTGATTGGAAACCTGCATTTGAAGTTTACAAAACAATGATTGAAAAGCATTACGGGATTAATATTAGTCAAGATAATTTTTATAATTATGCAGTTCATTATCCTTTTGGAATTATTCTCGCTGACGGTGAAGTTATTGTAAGAATCCCTGTCAGTATTGACGATAAGGGAAGTCTATACTGTGTTGGCGAGGTTCCGGAAAATTCAATTATGACCCTGTTAATTTCTCCCGATGAAGCATCGCATCATACAGTGAACTCTTTGAAGAACAGGCTGGAAGAGAGTTCAGAAGACTTAATGTTTTTTTACTGTGCGGGACGAAAAATGCACCTGGGAGAAAATAAAGCTCTTTCTGAAATCGCAATGCTTGCAGATTCCAGAAAGAATAAAGTATTATTTGGAGCATTGACGCTGGGAGAAATTGGAAGTTTGCGTAATGGCGGAATTCCAGTGTTTCATAATGCAACAATCATCTGCGTTCCTTTCACAAAATCATGAAGCAGGAAAATATTTTACATATTTTATATGATCTTTCCATAACCATTGCATCGGAAGATCAGCATGAATTGCTTTTGAAAAAAGTTCTGATGAGGATGATGCAGCATACTGCATTTTCAACCGGCATGATTTTCAGATATGACCCGGAAAATTCAGATGAAACAATCCTCATGGCCTCCATAGGCGATCATCGAATCAAAAACTATGCCGGTAAATATCTTGACATTCCGGAAAAGTTTAAATTAAGCAGCAGCGGTTTGCTCCATAATTCCGATCTGGAAGGACTGCCTTTGCGTAAAAGCTACTACCGATCTTTTTTATCTTTTGAGATTCCGGATTACGGTAAAATACTTCTTTTATCGCAGGAAGAAAAGAAAAGAGAAATAATGTTTTCAGAGGTTTTCGGGCCTGTCCTTTCAAATTTTTCAAAAACCTTGAAGCTCTGTGTTGAAAATGAAGCCTATCAGAAATCTTTGATTGCAGACCGTGATGATGCCAGGATTAAGGCCCTTCGCTTTCGCAAGGCATTGGAT
>JAOUOA010000480.1 GCA_029880625.1 Spirochaetia bacterium | reverse complement strand
GCTACAGAAATCATCACGATTCTCTTATCCATAGAGAGGCAGAAGCAAGGCTGCCAACAGAACATGGCGAATTTAACATTGTCGCCTATTCAACCACTGTCGATGATAAAATTCACATTGCCATGGTTCACGGCGATATCAGAGGGAAAAAAGATGTATTTGTCAGAGTTCATAGCGAATGCTTAACTGGAGATGTGTTTCATTCAGCACGATGCGACTGCGGCGAACAGCTGCACCATGCTCTTGATATGATCAGCAAACAGGACTGCGGAGTACTTCTTTATATGCGGCAGGAAGGCAGAGGCATCGGTCTTGTCAATAAATTGAAAGCCTATCAACTCCAGGATAAAGGACTTGATACGGTAGAAGCCAATCAGAAGCTGGGTTTTGATGCAGATCTTCGCCATTATGGGATTGGAGCTCAAATCCTGAGCGATCTGGGGCTGACTAGCATTAATTTATTAACCAACAATCCAAGAAAAGTTGTCGGACTCGAAGGTTATGGACTGACCATCAGCAATCGAATCCCCATACAGATGGAACCTGGAAAAAATAATATCAATTATTTAAAAACTAAAAAAGATCGCCTGGGGCACATACTCGATTCTATTTAATTTTAATCTCATTTATATTTAACATGTTCTGATTCAGAAATTCAAGACAATGCTAATTTAATTGAAAAGATTAATAACAACAATTTTTAAATTACGATACCGGGATCACCTGAACCTCAATACCGATTTTTCTTATGACATTTGCTGTTTTTTCTGCTTCATTTTTTGGGGCATGAAGGACTTCGGCAAATCCGTTATTGTCCACGGCAAGAGCAATTTTCATACCTTCTTCAAAAGAAATATTCAATGCTTCCATGCAGATATCAATCACTTCCTGATAGGTATTATAATCATTATCTAAAATAATTACTTTAAAAATTTCATCCGATACATACTGCGGTTTTCGATCATACTGAAAATGAGGATTTTCTCTCATTTCGAAGCCAGAAGGTTTTATGTAAATTTCAGTGGAAAATGTTTCTGAAACACACTGGTCTTGAAGTGTCTGAATGGATAAATACATCTTTTAATGCTTGATGAGAAAGTTTGGACTCAAAAGCTTGGTTGTGGCCGATAAAGATCAAGAAAATTTTTTTCTCAGGCATATCATTAATCCTGTCCGTACCAGTCCCATTACATCCTTAATTTTTCTGGTTTTAATTGCCTATGTATCCTACCAGCAGTTTCCAATTTTTCTCAACTCATTTAAAATGACAGGAGAACCTGCTCCCGATTTTCTTCTTTTGGATATGGATGGAAATGAAATTCGTTTATCTGATTTAAAAGGCAAAAAAATAGCAATTAATTTCTGGGCAACATGGTGTGCGCCTTGCAGAGTTGAAATCCCTGTGTTAAACAGCCTGTATCCAGAAATCAAAAATGATTCATTTGAACTTCTTGCTGTATCCAGCGAAACAAAAAAAGAAATTGCCGAATTTACCAGAGCAACACCAATTAATTATCCAGTATTGATTGACAGTGATTTTACTGCCGCTGAAAATTTTAATATTATTGCATATCCTACATTTGTTTATATAGATGAAAACGGAATTATAACCGATATCGACAGCGGTGTAAATTTCTTTCTGAAATGGAAGCTTCGGTATTATGCTACGGACAGTATATTTTAATGGACTCTATAAAAAATAAAAAAATTGCCGTTCTTGACTTCGGCGGACAGTATGCTCATTTAATTGCATCAAGGTTGCGTAGACTGGGCGCATACTCAGAAATAATTCACACAGATATAAAACCGGATGAAATTAAAAAACAATATTCCGGAATCATTTTTTCCGGGGGACCTTCTTCCGTATATGAACAAAACGCTCCAGTATCCAATCCAGAAATCCTCAATCTGAAAATCCCTGTTCTTGGAATCTGTTATGGACATCAATTGATCATGCACCAGCTGGGAGGAACAGTAGAATCTTCTTCAAACAGAGAATACGGGCCGGCAGATCTTCAAATAGTCAATGCAAAAGGGATCTTTGAATCAGAAGATCACAATGTTCATAACAGGGTGTGGATGAGCCATGGCGACGAAGTAAAAAAACTTCCTGAAGGATTTGATATTATGGGAAGTTCTCAGGATTGCTTACATGCTGCAGTCGGTAACGTTTCTAAAAATATTTACGGCCTGCAGTTTCATCCAGAAGTAAATGATACGATTCGAGGCGATGATTACTTAAAAAGATTCATACGAATCTGCGGACTTGAAAATACCTATTCTCTGGATAATTTTCTTGAAGAAGAAATTCAGAAAATTAAACAACAGGTTGGGGACAAGAAAGTTTTTTTATTGGTTTCTGGAGGTGTGGATTCAACTGTAGCGTTTGCTCTTCTTGCAAAAGCACTCCCTGAGGATCATCTTCTTGGTCTTTTTGTCGATACTGGCTTTATGAGAAAAGATGAAATTGAAGAAGTTTCATCAGCTCTTCGGGATCTGAAAGTAAAGCTGGAAGTTGAAAATGCATCCTCTCTATATTTTCAAAAATTAAAAGAAATCTATGAGCCTGAAATTAAGAGAAATATTATCGGCGAACTTTTTATCGATGTACAGGAATCTGTAACAGAAAAACTCGGCCTCAATCCTGACGAGTGGTTTCTTGCGCAGGGAACCATCTATCCCGATACCATTGAGTCCGGAGCAACGAAAAACAGCAATGTAATTAAAACCCATCATAATCGTGTTAAAAGAATTCAGGATATGCTGGAAAAAGGAAACATTGTCGAGCCTCTTCGTGACCTTTATAAGGACGAAGTAAGGCGGCTTGGCATTTTACTGGGACTTCCTGAACATCTTGTTATGCGCCATCCGTTTCCCGGACCCGGGCTGGCTGTTCGTTGCCTGTGCAATGAAAAAACCAATAATGAGATTTTAAATTTTTCAGATGAAATCAATCCTTATCAAGATATAAAAAGCTTACTGAATGAAAATAAATTGGAAGGAAGGATCCTCCCAGTAAAAAGTGTGGGAGTCCAGGGAGACAAGCGAAGTTATGCACATCCAATTGCTC
>JAOUOA010000643.1 GCA_029880625.1 Spirochaetia bacterium | reverse complement strand
GTCATTCAAGAACTTAATGAAAGAATTTCATCTAATTCAGGTCAGAGCCTTACTGAATTTTCGAATGATGGAAAGTACCTTGCTGCTTTAACGCCGGAGCTTAAATCCAATGTTTTTATCTATCAGGATTTTTCAGGTAAATATAAAAAAATCAGGCTTCTTGAAGGCAGACAGCTGGATTTAAAATTTAGCCCCCGCAGCAATCTCCTTTATACTTTCGATATGCAACAAGGGAAAATCAGGGAGTGGAATCTTAAAAATAACACAGTGCATTCTCTTCATGAAACAAAAGGAGATTACAGTAAGCTGGAAATTCATCCAAAAAAAGAAATAATTGCTGCTGCTGTAGAGACAGGGAGCAGCCAGAGACCAGAAATAAAGCTTTTCGAAAAAACAGGCGCAAAATATAAATTACTGCAGACGATATATCCCGTTAACATTGGGCCCACTTCCAGAAACACAGGAGGAAGAGTACTGGATATTAAATTCACTCCTGATGGAAAATACCTGATCGCAGTCGGAAATGAATCCATTATTAGAATATTTTATGAAATGGATGGAAAGTATTATTTAAATCAAATTGTTAAGTCTGATTTACCGATGGCACATCTTGAATTTCTGGAAAACGGCCGTTATATTGCAGCTGCCAATACTGGCGGCCAGGTGACTTTTTATAAGATGATAAATTCGTCCCTTCAGTAAAACGAACTTAAAATAGTAGATATGAAAGCAGAATGAAGACAGATTATACCATTATCTAGAGCGTCCAGATGATTCATATTCATTCAGGGGTAAAATGATTTCAGAAATGTTTGTTAAAGAACATTTATTATATAAGATATTTTTATTTAGACTGCAGCAGTTTCATCTATAAAATATCAGTAGATTTATAAATGCTGAAGAATATTATGTTACCCGAAATCATTTTATTTAAAAAGGGAAAAGAGATGAATAAAAAAATTATAACCCTGCAAAAAATTTCAGAAACAGGAATTCTCTTTAAAAGTATAACGGCCTTTATCTCCGTATTGATAATTTCCTGTACAGGTTCTCAGGCTATGAATCCTTCGAAATTCTGTATTTAGCTGGCTGAATTTGTTACTTCACTTGATCAGGAAATGCTCCATCGAGGCCGCTTATATTTTTTAATTTAATTTTTCTTTGAAACCATGATGCGCCGGGATGTAAAGTTAATTTATATGTTACTTTAGAAGCATATTCCAGAAGCAGTTCTTTTTCATTGAATATTTCTACGTTCATCAGCAGGTAACTTTCATAGGGAAAAATAAGAGATCTTCTTGATTTGATTTTAAAATTTTTATCAAGAAGATAAAATTCATTCGATTCCTCAAATGGGCAGTCATAGGAAGCGATTAAAAAATAAAACTCATTGTTCAAAGAATACTGTTTTTCTATTACAAATCCTGAGATAAATGTACCGGTTTCTTCTGCTTTATAAAACAGGCGGGTTTTTAAAGGCCATTTTTCGTAAGGACCCTGATGGCCTTCAAGAGAAAAATCTTCAATTTCTTTCATATCATTTAAGAATGCGGGAAATCTCTTTCATGATTTCAATCCGTGCAAATTTTTTATCGTTTCCCGGTATAATACGCCAGGGAGCGTAATCAGTATTTGTTCTGAGAATCATATCATTTACAGCTGATTCGTAAAGATGCCATTTTTCTCTGTTTCGCCAGTCATCTTCCGTAATCTTATACTGTTTCCAGGGCGTGTTTTCTCGTTCTTTAAATCGTCTGAGCTGCTCGTCCTGATCGATGTGAATCCAGAATTTGATGATATGAATTCCGCCTTCGGATAATGATTTTTCAAATTCATTGATTTCATTGTATGCGCGCTTCCATTCATCTTCCGATGCAAACCCTTCCACGCGTTCTACAAGAACTCTTCCGTACCAGGATCTATCAAAAATCTTATTGTAGCCTTCACGTGGGATGCGGCGCCAGAACCTCCAGAGATAGTGATGTGCAAGCTCTTCGTCAGTGGGAGCGGAAACCGGAATGACGCTGTATAGTCTTGCATCCATGGCCCGGGTAACGCGGCGGATGGCGCTTCCTTTACCAGCGCCGT
>JAOUOA010000062.1 GCA_029880625.1 Spirochaetia bacterium | reverse complement strand
CTGATGAAACGACCGGAAGGATCTTTCATCAATCTTTTTCATGAGGCGGGCAAGTTCGGTTTTGTATACATCTGGATCTAACTTAAGAGTTAAATCGGCTTGACCCAGCTGTGTTACGTTGTTTTCATTTTGGGTCAATGATTTTACTTGGGAAGTATTTTTTATTTTATGAGCTTCTTGAATTTGTTTTTCTCTACCGGAGGAACTTCCTTCTGAAATATTACCGGAGTTCTCAGGTTTCTTTAATGAGCTCAAACATTTTTCAGATACTTCAATGAATGTTTCCATCAGGCGGATTTCAGCCTGTTTTCTATCTGATGCATCGATGTTATGCCAGGGAGAGCGTTCTGTGCTGCTTGCTTTTAAAATTACTGAAGATTCTTTTTCAAAATCATTATATTTTTTAATGATCTGCTTTTCGTCTTTTGTAAGTTTTTTCAGAGATTTTCGTTTTGCTTTCAATAATTTTTTTTGATCATTTCGGGAAAGATAAAACCAGAACTTTATAACCTGGCAACCGTCTTCAGCAAGCATTGTTTCAAGTTTCAAAATTTCCTGGATTTTTTCTGCAGTTTCTTTTCTATTCGTCCGTTTAAGGATCCGTCCGTGAAGAATCGGTCTGTACCATGCATGAAAAAAAATGCCGATTTCACCGGCTGCCGGCATATGCCTGAAGAAACGCCAGAGATAGGGACGTTCTTTTTCATCGTCGGTTTCATCCCAGAATGCATGTGTTCTGATGTAGCGCGGATCCATCCATTCATTCAGGCGGTAGGAAAGATGCCCCTTTCCTGCGCCTGTCATGCCCGACAAAATTAAAATTACTGGAATATTGCTTTTACGCATGTTGTATTGAAGTTCCAGCATCTTTATTCGAAGATCGTGAATTTTGCGGGTGTATTCTTCTTTTGTCATGATGTTGCTTCCGGTAATAATACAGATTGATATATCAGTATTTAATTTATGAATGTTTCTGTGTCAAGCGTTCGGGAAGTGACGAAAATAAATTACAGCATAGGTAAAATATTTAATAGATTGATCTTCTTCCGAGCGTAACTCAGAAAGTCCTTTCGCAAATTAAAAGAGTTGTATCATCTTTTAACTCTCCTGCATTTTCAGTCCATTTTAAAGATTATCATTTAAACCGGCGTAAATTTCATTTCGAGAAGTGTCCAGTTACATAAATTTAGCTGTAAGAAAATGAGTAAAATTTCTGGCAGATGATTTATTTCCGCTGCTGTTTGCTATAAGCATTTACGCTTTTTTAAAACGATATGACAAAAACAAAGGATTTGCATTGCCTTGTACTTGTTTTTCTGTTATACTGTATCGATGTTAGAGCCATTTCAATCAGCCATCCTCGGAGGCGGATGCTTCTGGTGCCTTGAGGCAGTTTTTAAACTTGTAAAAGGTGTAAGTCATGTGCAATCCGGTTATACCGGCGGTCATGTGCAGCATCCTTCTTATGATGATATCTGTACCGGCGAGACAGGCCATGCAGAAGTTGTGCGCATCGAATTTGATTCTGCTGTAATAACATTTGATGAACTACTGGATATTTTTTGGAAAATTCACGATCCGACCACAATGAACCGCCAGGGCAACGATCGGGGCACTCAGTATCGATCTGCGATTTTTTTTATTGATGAGAATCAGAAAAAAGCGGCAGTAGAATCAAGAGTGTCGGCAGAGAGAAAAAAAATCTGGCCCAATCCGATTGTTACAGAAATTGTACCGCTGGATATTTTTTATCCCGCAGAAGACTACCATGACAATTATTACGAAAGAAATAGAATGGCGAATCCTTACTGCATTTATGTAATTGATCCAAAAGTAAAAAAAATGCAGGAACATTTTAAACAGCAATTAAAATAAGGCTTTCAAAACTATAGCTCTTGATTATAGGCGCAGCCTAAATTTCCCCACTTGCAGAACATACAAAGCCTGATTCGGATTCAGGGAATCACTCAACACAAAAAGTCCAAATAAAAATTAAACATCAAGCGTGATTCTGCTGAAATATATTTTTCAAATTATCTCAGTGTTGAATTATTTTTAGTATTCTATAAAAAATAATATAATTAAAATATAAATGACATGGATGCGTTCAAAAAAAAATATGATTTTCATGAAGCCTTCAATATTAAATTATATTCTTTCTATAGGAGATAAATCCGGCGACAGCGAGCAGGAAAAACTCCAGCATCATTTTCTTGTTGCAATGGGGCTTTTGATGAGCGTTGGAGGGCTGCTGTGGGGTTCCATCTGTCTTTATTTTAATCTGTTCATCTCCGCGATGTTCCCTCTGGGATATATTGCGGTAACGTTTATTAATCTAATTGTATTTTATATTTTTAAGAACTTTGTATTTTCCAGATTTATACAGGTTTTGATCAGTCTTTTTCTGCCATATTTTCTACAGTGGTCGCTTGGCGGATTTATTGCAAGCGGCGGTGTAATGCTCTGGGCCATGCTGTCTTTGATTGGAGCGTCTACCTTTCAAAATGCAAGGCTGAATCTCCGATGGCTTTTTGCGTATCTGTTTCTTACAGCTTTGAGCTATTTTATTGATCCTTATGTTGAAAAATATGCTCTTAATCTTCCGCATGATACATTAATTTTTCTTGTTGTAATGAATATTTTCTTTATTTCAGCAATTGTGTTTGGTCTGAATATTGTTTTTATGGCGAAAAAAGACATACTTCAGGAGCAGCTTTTCAAAGTGGAAAAAGAGAAGGCGGAAATTTCCAGTAAATTATCTAAATATCTTTCGCCGCAGGTGTACAATTCTATTTTTTCTGGAAAAAAAGATGTTCAGCTGGAATCGTACAGAAAAAAACTGACTGTATTTTTTTCTGATATCAAGAATTTTACAAAGACTACAGACAGTATGGAATCAGAATCGCTGACAGCTCTTTTGAATGACTATCTAAACGAAATGTCAAATATTGCAATTCAATACGGCGGCACCATTGACAAGTATATCGGCGACGCAATTATGATATTTTTTGGAGATCCTGATACAAAAGGCGAAAAAGAAGATGCTCTTGCATGCGTTAATATGGCGATTGAAATGCGTGACAAAATGCAGGATCTAAGAAAAAAATGGGCGGATCAGGGAATCAGCATGCCTCTTCATATTCGGATGGGAATGAATACGGGATTCTGCACGGTTGGAAATTTTGGCTCTGACGACAGAATGGATTATACAATTATAGGAGGCCAGGTCAATCTTGCAAGCCGTCTTGAATCTCTTGCTAAAGAGGATATGATTTTAATCTCATATGAAACCTATGCGCTTATTAAAGATCAGATCATATGTGAAAAAAAAGAAACCTACCAGGTTAAGGGAATTGCTTATCCTGTGAAAACTTTTGAAGTTAAAGGACGGATTGGCGAAGTAGAAACTGTTCGAAAGAAAATTACACAGACCATACCGGGACTGACTGTTATTTTGGACTTAAATGAAGTTGCTGCTGAAACTGCAGAAAAAGAGCTTTCAAAAATAATAGAACAAATTCAATTTAAATCAGAATCTGCATGATTTATAAATAATAATTATATTCAGCAGTTGTTTTTTGGATAATAAATTGGATTCAAATAATAAAAATATTTTTCATTATCGTTTGTTTTATTTCATATTCACAGCTGTAATTATTTTTCTATTCTTACCGCTTAAATCAGCCGTACCGGAAAATCTTTGTTTTTTCTGTCGGCAGAAGTCCGGTATTTTTAAAATAGAAATGAGCGTTTCACAAAATCTTCAGGAAGTATTCGTTCCTTTAACAAAAGATTTTTATCCTTATGGTGAACTTGGAAAAGTATTTTCCGATATGGATACGTATTCAAATCTTTACTGTTCCATGCGAAGAAGAATGCACACCTATGACAGAGAAGAGGCTAAAGCATTTATCCAAACAGACTTTCTTGATCGGTACAGGAAATCTTTCATGGGATCGCTTGAGGATCTGAAAGCAGGCTGTTGGAATTTTTTTGAAATGAACGATTTTAGGCCGGATCTTGACTTTCAGCTTGTAAAACAGCTTTATCCGAACCGCGAATTTGACTGCTACAGTGTCGGATTTCTTCAGCCCTATATCATGCAGAGTATTTTATCCTGCAAATCGTTATCCATGGTGGATATCAACTGGAGGATTCTGGATGCGCATTATGATTTTATCCATTATTTTAAACAACAAAAAAATGCTATGCACTCCATTGAAAGCATGACATTTAATTGGTTTGCTCTGGATTTAAAACCGCAGAAACAGAAAAATGGAACAGTGTCGCTTCTCTGCAGAGATGTGCAGCTTTCTGACTGCAGAAAATACCTCAAAGATTTTGACAGGCATCTTCATTTTCCGGAAAAAGTATTTCTGCAGCTGACCCATCTATCGATGACTCAATTCCAAAAAATTAAAAAAAATACAATGCGTGTTTTCTTCCTGAGCAATGCAATTGAAGAAATGTATACCAGTCCGGAGGAATACAGAATGCTGATGGATCGAACAGCTGCCTCATTAAAAACCGGCCAGAGGGCGCTTTTTATCCATCATGTCGGCGGATGGAAATTATTCGGAATTTATGAAATGGAAAAAATAAATAAAAGCGGCGAATACAGCTTAAAAACAGTCTGTAAGGATCAATATAAGTCAGTATTGAGAAGTGCAGATGAAACTCCGGCTGTTTATTTAACCTATTTTGATAAAGAATCAGCTGAGGTTAATCCCAACACCTGTTATTCGCTTTTATCTGAAAAATAAGCCACAGCCAGGACTCAAAAATATCTGAACACAATAACATCCGTATCAACTTAAATTCAAAATCTGTTTTTTATTCCTGACCTGTATTCATGGGCGTACGGCCGGTAATTTTTTATCTGTATCGTTAAAATAATATTCTGCATACAAAACGGATTTGCTGATTGGGATCATTACCTGGCTTAGTTTATCTGCAGCCGGCTTTTTGATATCTATCTTGATCCACAAATGAATCGGATAAAGCCTTGTTGACCATGCCATTGAGAATCGATTCGAACTGATCTTTCATTTTCAGTATGTCTTTGAGCTGAAGGGTTCTTTCATCATTCTTGTAAATAAAAACTGAAAAATTGCCTGAAGTTTCTGGTGCATTGTCTTTCTGGCTAACGTGCTGCAGAAATATATTCAGAAGAGAATTTAGCTATTTCGCCGGTATTCATGAAAGCCTGTCATGTTAGCTGATTTCCCGGGGATCTAGCCCTTAAGGCCTATTAAGTTTTGAAAGATCACGAATAAAAAAATAATTTCCTGTATATAAAATAAATAAATGCAGTATAAAATTCGTCGTATATTATAACAAATAATGATTAGCACTGTACAGGATACAGGAATATTGAAGTCTTGCACCTCGTTGATTTTAATATACAGATAGGGCAGTGAAAAAAACCTTGTCATAAAATTGTAGATTGTAAAAATAATAGTTATAAATAACTATATATAAATATGAGTAATCAAATGAAAATATATGTCGCATTGCCTGTTGTGGCTTTCTGGCTTACAGGAACTGTGTATGCTTTCTGGTTTTTTCAATTTAGAAACCTGCAGTCTTTTTCCGAAGGTGCGGGACAGAATTTTTACGAAGAGACCCTGGTCAGGAACTTTAAAAACCCTGCGGTTAAAAATTTTGTAAAAGGGTTTTCAGCAGATGTTCTCGTTATCCATTATATTGATGAGCGCTGTCTTTGCAGTAAGTTTACAAGAAGCCATGTTGAAAGTTTGAAAAACCAGTACAAAAATAAGAATATTGTTTTTATTGATGCATTAACATACAGAACTGAATCAATCAGTCGTGAAAACCTGGCGAGAGAGATCAAAGATGTTCTGAAACTCGATCATCTGCCAGCAACTCCTGCTGTTGCAGTTTTTTCTGGCGAAGGATCTCTCGCTTACTTTGGTCCATATAGTGACGATGCAGTATGCGGTAGCTCAGGAAACAGTTTTGCAGAATCTTCAATCAATCGAGTTCTTTCTGGAAATAAAATTACCGACATCAATATGCTTGCATTTGGATGTTTTTGCAGAAACCAGCAGGAAATATATATTTAAATAATTAAATAAGAAAATTGGCATTACATAGAGGCAGAAAAATGAAACAAAACGAAAATTTAATAAAACTCAGGAAACGAGGAGACCGGATCATGATGTTGATTGTGTGGTTCCTTGCCGCACTTTCTTTTGGACTGGCCGGTTTTTATGATACCTGGTGGGAGTCTATGTTTATCGGTCTTCCTGCTGCAGGAATAGTTACATTTCTTGTTCTCATTCTTCCGGGAAATTTTTTAACAAGATCTGTTATCGCAGCTTCTTTTATGATTATGAGCGCTCTTCAAATCCATCAGGCGCATGGCATGATTGAGGTCCATTTTGGAATCTTTGTGCTTCTTGCATTTCTTCTTTTTTACAGAGACTGGTCTACCGTCATTATTGCCGCTCTTGTAATTGCAGTGCACCATCTGTCGTTTAATTTCCTTCAGGAAGCCGGTTTTCCGGTATATGTTTTAACTAAAACAGGAATTGATATTGTTTTAATTCATGCAGGTTATGTTGTATTTGAATCAATTATTCTTGTCGTCCTAGCGGTAATGTCAAAAAAGGAAATGCTTGATATGACCGATCTTCTTGAAACATCGGATGACCTATCCAAAAAGCAAAGCAGCTTGATCGTAAGAATTACCGAAACCATTCATTATCTCTCAGGAAGCAGCGAACTTCTTTCTCAGACATCTCAGAATTTATCTGCAATTTCAACGGAGGAAGCGGCAAGCGTGGAACAGGTTACGGTATCAGTTGATAAAATGATGGAATCCATTAAACATAATTCTGAAAATGCTTCAACAACAAACAGTATGGCAGAAAAATCATCCACGGAAGCGGAAGAGGGCGGCGAAGCTGTTAAGAAAACTGTCGAAGCAATGAAAACAATTGCAGAAAAAGTCAGTATCATTGATGACATCGCCTATCAGACGAATCTGCTTGCGCTCAATGCGGCAATTGAAGCGGCAAGAGCGGGAGACCATGGAAAAGGTTTTGCTGTCGTTGCAGGCGAAGTGAGAAAACTTGCTGAAAGAAGCCAGGTGGCAGCACAGGAAATCGGAGAGGTTGCCAAAACAAGCGTAGGATTGGCAGAAAGCGCCGGTACAATCCTGGATGAAATTGTTTCATCCATTAAAAAAACTTCCAGTCTGGTAAAAGAAATTTCTGATTCTTCCGCTCAACAGTCCAGCGGTGCGGCGTCTGTAAGTACAACGATGAAACAGTTAAGCAATATGACTCAGCAGAACGCTTCTTCCGCTGAAGAGCTTGCCGCTACTGCAGAAGAAGTAAAAAGTCAGGCGGATACTCTTGCTCAGCTTGTTGACAGTTATAAAGAGTCCAGTAATTAAACGGTAATTTACAAAAGGGGACTGTCTGAGTTGGAATCAAATTCTTTCAGCGGTCCGTCCTGTGTGATTGTCGGGTATTTTTTTTGATATTCAATCAGGCTTTTTTCATCCATTAAACGCAGCATATTTTGCATTGTATTTAAATGCTGACTCTGTTCGTAGGAAAAATCCAGGGGAACGGTTTTCATCATATCATCGTTACCAGGATCATTAAACTAAAGCCCGCTAAAAATAAGCCTATTTTATCATTCCCTGTTCTGTGGTTTATCCTTAACTATAGTTAAATTTGCAATATTATCTTAAAATATTGGTGCATGATATTGCAGGCAGATTTATAATGAATAGCCGTGCAAAGAGTTTCAGCTGAATTAAAAGGATATACACAGGGAATCGGACTCAGACCTGAGATCTTCAGACTTGCCCAACAGCACAAACTGACAGGTTTTGTTAAAAATATTCGCAGCGGTGTTTTGTTTGAACTGCAGGGAGAAAGCACTTCCATACATCTCATGATGGAATCTTTTTCAGAATGGTACATTCAAAGAATGAGCCTTAAGCCTGAGTTTCAACTGAAGTCGATTTCTCTCCTCAGCGAATCTGAATTTGTCATACTGAACTCAGAGTTTACCACGGATTCTTTTTTACAGAATATTCCTGCTGACCGGAAAATCTGTAAAAAATGCAGCGATGAAGTTTTTACTGATCAAAGCATCCGGGAAAATTTTTTTTTTAATTCCTGTACGGAATGCGGACCCCGCTATAGCCTCTTTCAAGGATTCCCTCTCGACAGATCGTTCAGTTCCTGGAAGGATTTTCCGCTCTGCAGCCGATGTGAAGAGGAATATAAAAGCATAACAAACCGCCGACTTCATGCTCAGAATATAAGCTGTGAAAAATGCGGTCCGCAGATAAAATATGAAGAAACCGGCTGCATCACTGCCCGGGGAATGCCAGCTCTGGACAAACTGGTAATTCATTTAAAAAACGGAGGCATTGCTGGTGTAAAATCTACCGGAGGCGTACATTTCGTCTGTTCTGCAAAAAATGAACATGCCGTTTATCTCCTTCGGGAAATAAAAGAACGGTATAAAAAGCCGTTTGCCGTAATGTATGAAAGCATTTTTGAGGCACAAAAGCATCTTGTCTTGAGCAGTTTTGAAAAAGAAATGCTGCTGTCGCATGCAGCGCCTGTAGTTGTCATACCAGGAAATGATCCGGATCTTTCAGATTCAGTATCGCAAGGGATTCGATTTACAGGCTGCATGATGCCCTACAATGCCATCTACGCCATGATTCTCGCCAGAATAAAAATTCCTCTTATCGTAACAAGCGCCAATCTGTCAGATGATCCTCTTCAGGGAGATCCCCGTTTGATTCAGGATCTAATCGTACAATATTCACTTCCTGTTCTGAATCACAATCTGGAAATTCCCAATCCCATTGATGATTCTGTAGTTCGATTTGCCAAAGATCATTCAATACGAATCAGAAACGGCCGTGGAACTGCTCCTGAGTATTTTCATATTCCTCACCGGGGAAAAGGGAGCGTATTCTGTACTGGCGCCGATATGAAAAATACTTTTTCTCTCTGCAGAAATGAGCGTGTGATTCTTTCACCTCATACGGGCAATATCCAATCTGAAAAATCCCTCCAGCGCTACAAAAAGATTTTAGAAAATCTTATGCTGTACAATGATTTTCAATTTGAAAAAGTAATCTGCGATATGCATCCGGACTATAAAACCTCCCTGTATGCGGAAAGCCTGGGACTTCCTGTAATGCGCGTGCAGCATCATCATGCTCACTGCATGTCGCTGATGGCGGAACATGGAATGAACAGAGATGCAGAACTTCTCTGTGCATCCTTTGACGGAACAGGATTCGGAACGGACGGAAACATCTGGGGCGGCGAAATTCTTTTGTCATCCTATAAGGGATTTAAGCGAATCGCCCATCTGAAATACTTTAAGTTGACAGGTTCAGAAAACACAATCCGGGAGGGATACCGAACTGCCATGTCTCTTTTATTTGAAATGTACGGTGATCGGGCCGAAAAATATCTTCCATTTCGACCGGAAGAAATCAGTAAAAACCGTCATCTTACGGTGGAAAATTTCTACAGCCTCTGGAAGGCAGATGAGGGAGTCCTGACCTCTTCTGCAGGACGGCTTTTTGATGCTGCAGCAGCGATTCTGGGCCTGCTCTATGTTTCTGATTATGAGGGCCAGGCCGGTTTGATTATGGAATCGGTATGCAGGCTCGGTAAGATGAATCCCTATCCATTCAGGATATCCGATGGAATCATTGATTGGTCAGAGACTGTAGAAGCCCTTCTTGCAGAAAAAGATCCGGTTCAAGGCGCTGCCTGCTTTATCGACACAATTGCAGATATGGCAGTCCGTTCAGCAGAACCATACGGACAGATTGGGATTACGGGGGGTGTCTTTCAGAATGCATTTCTTGTCGGAAGAATAAAAGAGCTTGCAGAAAAGAAAAAGATGCAATTAT
>JAOUOA010000425.1 GCA_029880625.1 Spirochaetia bacterium | reverse complement strand
CATATGCTACAGACTGTATGATGCCGATATTCCGCAGTATGCTGTTGCTGCAGATCTCTATGAAAATTTTCTTCATATTCAGGAATATGAAGCTCCCAAAACAATTGATGAGAAGCTGGCAAAAAAACGCCTCCGGGAGTCTGTGCGCGTTCTGAAAGAAGTCTTAAAAATTCCAGATGACAGAATTTTCTTGAAGGTCCGCAGGAAACAGAAAGGGCTTTCCCAATACGAGTCTTCAGATGAAGAAGGCGAATACCATGTTGTGCATGAAGGCGGCCTGAAATTTCTGGTGAATTTTTCAGGCTATCTGGACACCGGACTGTTCCTGGATCATCGAAAAACTCGTTTCATGATACGCGATCTTGCGGATAAAAAAGATTTTTTAAATTTATTCGCCTATACGGGTTCAGCTTCTGTGTATGCAGCTGCAGGAGGAGCGCTTTCAACAACTACGGTTGATATGTCCCGAACCTATCTTGAATGGGCGGAAAAAAACATGAAATTAAACGGACTGGCGGGTCCGGAACATGTTTTTATACGCGATAACTGTCTTGAATGGATTCAAAGCTGCACAAATACATTTGATCTTATCTTTCTGGATCCTCCCACTTTTTCCAATTCCAGTCGGATGGAAGGAACTCTTGAAATACAGAGAGATCATGCAGGAATGATTCGAAATACAGCAAAGCTGCTTAAAAAAGGCGGGATCATTTTATTTTCCAATAATTTTAGAAATTTTAAAATGGACTCGGATCTATTGTCTGAATTCAAGATTAAAAATATAACAAATGATACGATTCAAAAAGATTTTACCGGAAATCCTAAAATCCATAACTGCTGGCTGATTGAACGAACAGAAACCTGAATGATTGAGATTCTGGAATTAAAGAGGATAAAACAATAAAAATTATATCAAGAAATCAGCGACGAAATAACAAATATCTTTGACGACGTTTTAAACAAAGGCTGCTTAAATTATTTTTCCTCATGTTTTTTCAGAACTTTTATTATTTTTTTGAAACCCTTTTCTTCCGCTATCATAAGAGCAGTCTGTCCTTTTTTGCTTTTGATTTTTGTATCCGCTCCGTTTTTCAATAAGGTTTCAACCGATGAAAGATTCTCTTCCTGTGCTGCCAGCATGAGGGCTGTAAGTCCATTGTTGTCTGTTTCATTGATTCTTGCGCCTTGATTCAGAAGAAATTCCAGGCGTTCCGGCCCGATATATTTCCATGCAGTATCCATGAGAGCAGTCCTTCCTTTTCTGTCTTTCAAATTGATATCGGCTCCGTTCTCTAAAAGAAATTTTAGAACGTCGATACTGTCTGCCATGGTAAGAGCGGTCTCATCTGAATCGCTTATGAAATTTAATTTTGCTCCGTTTTTTATAAGCAGCTCTATATGGCTTATATGTCCGGCCCGTGATGCAATCATCAGGGCAGTTGTTTCGTATTTGTCTTTTATGTTTACTTTCGCGCCGTGCTGAATCAGTAATTTTAAAAATGCAATGTCTTTTTTACGTGCTGCTATCATCAGTGCTGTTTCTCCGTATTTACTCTGAATATTTACATTTGCATTGGCAGCATTTTTAAGGAGAAGCTGAGTGTAATTGAGATCATCATCCTGTATGGCATTCATGAGTTCGGTATTCTCAAATTCATTTTTTTGATTTATATCGTAAGGAATTCCTTTTTTAAGAAAAAGGATTTTAATTTCTTTGTCCCGGGCCAGCATATAGGCGGCTTCTCCGCTTTTATTTTTAAGATGGATATCTGCATTGTTTTCTAAAAGAATTCGTGCAGTTTCCGTGCGGCCGTTTTTGACCGCTTCCATGAGGGCAGTCTGTCCGTAATCATTTTGGTCATTTACACGTGCGCCATTATGAAGCAATTGAAAGATGATCCTTGAACTTCTTTCATGTTTGGAGGCATACATCAAAGGCGTTTTATTGTTTCTGTCGGCAGCATTTACATCGGCCCCTTTCTCAATCAGAAATTCCGCTGCTTCTGGATGATTCATCATGGCCGCTCTGATAAGTGCGGTCTCTCCGTCATGGTCTCTGGAATCAATATCCGCTCCTTTTGAAAGCAGGGTTTCAATATCCTTGGTTCGGTTTGCATGGGCGGCTGCAACCAGAAATTCTCCGATGTTTTCTTTCGTGTATATCTGTTCTTTGAAAATATCGTCTTTATAGATATCAATGCCTGCAAAGCCCAGGATAAAATCCAGAAATTCGCCGGGATTGAAGCCCACCCTGATACCGATAAACATTCCCAGACTCAATTCAATATTTGTATACTGATGGGCATGCATGGGCTCTGTATAAGGGGTGAGGGGCGAATCCTGTGTGAGCCGATCTTTCTTCCTGTCACGAATTAAATCACGGGTTTTATAATTATGTTTATCACGGGATTTAATGGTTGTAATCAGGGTAAGATCTGTAACGGAAGTTGTGCCGATGACTCCGTCTTTTAATCCCCATTCAGGGCTGGGTACAACCCCGGTAGGAGAAAAGTTTGTGGGGATGGGAGTTGCCGCATATACCGGAAGCAGGAGAATTTGAGGAATGGCCTGGCCATGAAGTCCCAGACTGACAGGTCCTGCCTGCAGCTTGAATCCCAGGGAGCCGACGGTCACTGTGGCTGTAAAAATATCAGCAGCGTCAAGAACCCGATTTTTCATATACGCATTTGCTTTTGAATTGCCTTCCTTTTGAAAACTTGTACAGTGAAACATTGACATCACCCCCAGAATGAGAAAAAATAATTGTATATATTTAAATATTTGCTTCATAGCGGATCACCTGAGATCTTGCTGAAGGATGATGTTCTGATTTCAGATCATAATGTCTGATAAAAAATGAGGAGTTACGGTTTCTCTTTATAGAGTCGGCATTCCTGAGTTATGCCGGATTCTGAAAATATTTTTTCATTCTATCCTTGCAGTCTTAAATAATTTATTTCCATTCAGTTTTCTTCCATAATAAATGTAACCTGGTTATCAGAAATATCAAGAAATTAATTAGAAATATCTTATGATATTTATCTTGAAAAATATATTTTAATTTATTAAAGAATAATTGCATGCATGTAATTTTATATTTAAGAATACTCGACCTGTTTTCGTTCATGCAGTTTTTTTTGCAAAAAGCCGTAAAAGTCCGGTAGATATTTCAGTTCCGGTATTGTCCGGTGTATTCTGCAAAATTCACAAAAAAAGCAGAGTAGCTTCAGGATGAATTTACGCCGATATTGCAGAAATAAAAAGAAAAAACTGTTGGATAAAAAAAGTGTAAAATCAAGATTAAACCTTACAAAATAAATTGTAAAAATAATGATGAGATTGCAGGTTTTACTTGTGTTTCTTAAAGAGGTGCTTTATGAAACTCTGCAGTTCTTTAATTGCGTCTATAG
>JAOUOA010000031.1 GCA_029880625.1 Spirochaetia bacterium | reverse complement strand
GTTGCCGTACAGCCAACGGACACTTCCATCTTTTTTTACAATTCGAAATTCATGCTGCCAGGGGGTAATCCTTTCCGCAGATTTTTGTATGGATTCCATCACGACAGGTAGATCATCTTTATGCATTTTAGAAAAAACAAGAGAGCTATCCTTCGCTAAATCTTCAGGTCTGACTTCGAATACTTCATCCAATGCATCGCTTGAAAATGGGAATGAATAATTTCCCTGCGAATCAAGTTTAAATTCATAAACAACACCCGGAACGCTACTTGATGTTTTTCGCAGCCGTTCCAGAGCATTTTCCAGCTCTTTTTTCGCCTGGACCTGATCGGAAATATCCTGAACCGTTCCGTCCATTTGCAATGGTTTTCCAGTCTGATCAAACGTTACTTTGCCTCTTCCGTGTATATATAAGATTTTTCCGTCAGGATGAATCACTCGATGCTTGCAGTCGTAAAATTCTCCTCCGTTAAGAGCTGCTTGAAGGACTTCCTTTACATATGAAGCATCGTCCGGGTGAATTCCGCTGATAAAGACTTCGTAAGCGGGAGTTACGTCTCCTGGCGAAAACCCCCACAGGAGATAATGCTGATCCGACCAGAAAAGCTCGCCGGTAACAGGATCCCAATCAAAGCTGCCTGTTCTCGATACAGACTGAGCCATATTCAGACGTGCTTCATTTTTACGGATATCAATTTCGCTTTTTTCTTTTTCAATTCTTAAAATTAGATTTTCAAATATACTCCGGTTTGTTCTTCGGGCAATGAGCATTGTAAAAATCAAAAAAAGAAACGTCATTAAAGACATGGAGAAAGGAATATCTCCGTCTTCAAAGAAAAAACGGGCAGACAATCCTCCCACGACAGGGACAGCAAAAAGTGAAATAGAAATCAAATCAATTCCAAGTGAAGCGATGGCCCCTGCAGCCATTCCTCCCAGAACAAATGCCAGCAGAACCTGATAGGGAATATTTCCCGACGGGAAAACTAAAAAAAGAGACAGGAGCCATCCGCATCCAATAATGGCCGTTCCCAGGCGAAACAGAAAGATCCATTTAACTGATTCAGCTGTGAGTTGTCCGGATGTTTTTCTCCACAAATACAACATCATACGCAAAATCACAGCTGCAACAATTACGGCATACCAGGAGGCAATTCTGTGAAATTCAATGATATCATGAAGAATTACAGCAAGAATAAAACCCAGAGTAAGATTGATGAGAGATGCCAGAGGCAGCGAAGCATACAGAACTCTTGCCTGTTCTGATTTATAATCGTTCAGATAACTCTTTGTATTTTTTTTATCCATTTTGAGCATAAACATAAATCTATACTATAACTCATCCTTGCTTAACAAACGCAGACTGCTCAGAAAAATTAAATGCAGCACAAAATATAAATGATGGAACCACTGAACGTGACCCATTCAATGCAGAAATCCTAAAAAATTCAGTCCATTTGCAGTGTTTTTCTGAAGAACAAAAGGATCAATACCGATTTTACCATATTTTTCTAACAGCTGAATGAAGAGTAAATCATTTTGAATAAATTTTTTCAAGTTAATTTTCTCTCTTTTGAAAAATTCCTCAGGAGAAGATCCTTCCTTCAGACAGAGATGATTCCTGTCAGGCAGCGGCCTTTTCAGCCCCTTTTCTGCCTGAGGAACCGTTCATGCAGACGAGAGTCCATTTCTGCAAGAATCTGTTCATACTCACGAACCAGAGAAACATCCTGCTCGCAAAAAGTAAAATAATGGATTAAAACAATACTATAGAATGCAACACGAGACCGAACCCGATTTTTAAATTCATCAGCTACTCTGCCTAAATCCTTTACCAGTCTTCTCACTTCAGATACAGCCTGCTCAATTTCTCCCGTTCCCATGCAGCGCAGTTCCGGTATGAAATAATCAGAAAGCAGGTATGATGGAAGCCATTCGCATGCCTTTTTGATATCTTCTCCAAAATTCTCATACAATTCTTTCAGAACATCCCCCACAGGCAGTGAGTAGACATGAGAAATCTCAAATGCGGAAGGCTCAATAAAAAATGCATCTCTGTAGAAAGAGATTCCTTTTTCTCTCATTTCAGGATCTTCTGTGCTTAGAAATGCTTCTCCCAGCGCAAAGAGGATTTTTGGATTTTCCTTATTAAATTTTCTCGCATATTGAAGGATTTCGATTGCGTCTGAAAAATTTTCTATACGGATAAGACAGTGCGACAGTTCCAGAAGAAGATCCGTATCGCCGGATGCGCCCTGCATCTGATATGCGAAACGAAGGTTTGCCGCAGATACTCCCAGTATAAAACGCATGGAAGATACCAGAGATCTGCATCCTGCAAATTTTTTTTCTTCGGCGACTGCTTCGAATTGATCCCATTCCTTCATAATCAGGGATGCTGCTTCTCTTCCTTCTTTTTGAGGATGAAGGATGTCCATGCGGTTTTCCCAGTATGAGGCCGTATAAAATCCGCAGAGACAGTCTTTGGTTTCAGGATTCTTTTCAAGAAGAGAGCCGTAAAGCTCTTTTGCAAGAGTCATATCTCCTGCAAGCAGTGCTTCGGCGGCATTCAGCTGTTCTGAATTTTCTTCGCTCATAATCAGCGATAATTTTCAAACGATGCTGCAAAGTCATAATTCGCATCTTTGATCATTTTCTGGACTGTCTGGAGGTCATCCTTGCTTTTGCCTGTGATTCTGATTTTTTCACCTTCAATTCGCGACTGTATCTTGAGTTTGGAGTCCTTAATCAATTTTATAATTTTTTTACTTTGATCCTGGGAGAGACCATTCTGAATTTCCACCCTGCACTTAACCGTACCGCTTACATTGGTTTCAAATTCTCCGAACTTAAAAGCCTTTATGTTCAGTTCCCGTTTTATAAATTTATTCTGAAGAACATCGATTAGCTGACGCATTTTCATATCGTCTGACGCTTCCAGAGAAAGAATATCTTTTTCCAGCTTGATTTCAGTTTTAGAACCTTTAAAATCAAAGCGTGTATCAATTTCTTTTTTCGCAAGATCAATGGCATTGCTCAGTTCCTGCCTTTCAATTTTTGCAACTACATCAAATGAAAATTCTGCCATATCCCCTCCCTTTACAATTCAGAAAGAATTATTTTTGCTTTGTCCAGAGCATCCTTCAGACCTGCAGGATTATTTCCTCCTGCCTGAGCCATATCGGGCCTCCCGCCGCCTCTGCCTCCAATAAGAAGAGCTGCTTCTCCAATCATTTTACCGCAGTTAACACCTGCAGCAACCGCTCCGGCATTTGCCATAAAGATCAGAACCGGTCCTTTTTCAGACGTATTGCCGAATAAGACAACAAGATTCCTCTTTTTTTCTTTAAGGGCATCGCCCAGTTTTCTGAGGCTCTGCACGTCTTTGTTTTCAAACATCTGCACCACCGTTTCTACAGGACCGGCAGAGACAGCATCTGACAAGAGATCATCTACTGAAGAAAGCAGTTCGCCTGCCTGGCTTTCTTCACTGCTTTTCTGAAATTTCACAAGAAGTTTTTCTGCTTTTTGAATCCTGATTTTAATGGATTCAATCTGTTCTGAAAGCCGAAGAGAAACTCCCGGCCCCGACCGGAATAACTCATCCAGAGCTGTATGATCAGGAATTTTTTCTGATAATTTTAGCTTCAAAGCTTCTTTATCTTTAAAATCTTCAGCAAGTTTTGCCGCTTTTAAGTTATGATCTTCAATTTTTGCTGCAGCTCGTTCAAATTCATCCTGAAAATGCCGGATCACATTTCTTCCGGCCACAGCTTCAATTCTCCGGTTTCCGGCGCCGGGACTTCCCTCTTTTAAAATATGGAAAAATTCAATTTCACCGGTATTCTCCACATGGCACCCTCCGCAGAATTCTATAGAAAGAGCCCCTTGGGTTCCCATGGAAACCACCCTTACAGTTTCGCCGTATTTCTCGCCGAATGCGGCAACTGCCCCTGTCCCCCTGGCTCTGTCAATGGGCATGACTTCAAATTTTACTGCGGCCCTTTCTTCAATGGAATGGATGACTCCTTCTTCAATTTTTTGAATTGTAGTTTCGTTAATTTTCTGAGGATGAGAGAAATCAAAACGAAGGTAATCGGGCGACACAAGCGATCCTGTCTGCATAATATGATCTCCCAGGATTTTGCGCAGACTTGCATTTAATAAATGCGTTGCACTGTGGTGTTTTGTAAGATTCTGCCTTTTTTCTGCATCCACTTTACACTGCACCGAATCATGAATCTCAATTTCGCCTTCAATTAATTCGCCGATATGAACAATCAATCCTGATTTTTTCTGCGTATCCTTAACAAGAAATGTTGTTCCCTCTTTTAGAATCCGTCCTTCATCGCCCAGCTGACCTCCGCCTTCAGGATAAAAATTACTTTCATCCAGGATGAGCATTCCTTTCGAGGGCGCTTTGATTCTGCTGCAGCTTTTGTCGTCAGCAACAACAGCAATCACTTTTGATTCCCCTTCAAGAGAATTATATCCAAGAAATACAGTTTCTTTCTTTGTCTCAGACGGAAGATTTGCAGGAAGCTGTATATCTCTGAATGACGATGCAAGAGAGGCCGCTTCCCTCTGCCGATTCATCAATTCCTGAAATTTTTTTAAATCGACAGTCAGACCTTCTTTTTCAGCCAGTTCTACCGTCATTTCAAGAGGAAATCCGTAAGTATCATAAAGTTTGAACGCTTCTTCGCCTCCGAAAAGGTTCTTCTTTTTTTCCTTATGGGACTGAAGATATTCTTCCCAGATCTTTAACCCTTGATCCAGAGTGTGAAGAAATCGCTCCTCTTCCAGGCGAATACGGTTTTGAATGTCTTTATATTTTTCTTTTAATACAGGATAAAATGGGGCATAGATCTCTGAGATTAATGGAATCGTTCTGTATAAAACAGGCTGGTAAATTCCCAGCTCTCTTGCAAACAAAAGCGCTCTTCGGATGATTCGCCGAATGACATATCCCCTGCCGGTGTTATCGGGGAAAATCCCGTCGCCAATAGCGAAACATGCTGCACGTGCATGATCAGTCAGAACTCTGAAGGGAGCAGCAGTTTCTGCATTATAGGCAATGGAAACGCTGTCGCTTCTTAAGTCCTGGACAAGACTTTCAATGAAGGAAATAATTTTCTGCATTTCGTCAGTATCGTAAACACTGTCCCGTTCATTGAGCAGGGCTACGATCCTTTCAAGACCGGCCCCTGTATCAATTCCCTTCAGAGGAAGAGGGTGCAGTGTGCCGGATGTATCCTGGTGGAATTGATTGAAAACCAGATTCCAGTATTCCATAAAACGGTCACATTCGGATCCGGGAGCGCAGGATGCTTTATCTTTGCAGGTGCACCGCTGTTCTCCACGATCCAGATACAGTTCAGAACAAGGACCGCAGGCGCCTGAATCTCCCGCAGGTCCCCACCAGTTATGTTCCTTTCCAAGATGTGTAATTCTCTCTTTTGGAATACCGATTTTCTTAAGCCAGATTTCCTCCGCTTCCGGATCATCTTCGTATACGGTTACATAAATTTGTTCAGGATTGAATTTCAAATATTCAAGGGAAAATTCCCAGGAAAAGCGAATCGCTTCTTCTTTGAAATAATCTCCGAAACTGAAGTTCCCGAGCATTTCAAAAAAAGTACAGTGACGTTCTGTTTTACCGACGCTTTCCAGGTCTGTGGTTCGAAGGCATTTCTGAATGGTAACGACCCTTCTTGAGGGAGGTTCTTCTGTCCCTGCAAAATAGGGTTTAAATTGAACCATACCTGCTGTTGTAAACAACAGGGTTGGATCTCCTGCCGGGATTAAACTGGCCGAGGGCATATGGAAATGATTTTGTTTTTTAAAATATTCAAGCCAGGCCGTCCTGAGGGATGAAACCGTCCATTCTTTTGTTGAGTTTTCAGTTATTTTCTTGTTTTTGACTTTTCCCATATCTCATGTCCAGAGAGATTTTAAGGCTCTTGAAGTCAATCTACTATACAGAATCCGGGTCTTGAAATCTTAAAGAAGATTTAAACTTGCCCTGAGAAGAAACCGTCAAAAACTGGGGACCGGCGTGCTTTTCATGAATCCTGGATTATTTATAAAAATATTAATTTCTGTTTCTTTTTTCATTTCAAGTGTTTCCTGCACGTTTCTAGGAGAAGATGTTGCGGAATTGTTAACCCGTGAAAAAATCTATGACAGAAAAGATTCCATAAACCAGTTAAGATATGGAATCCATCTCAATATGGGAATCTGTCCCGATCATTATTATTCTGGTTTGTATGCATCAGAAGTTCATGTCCCTGTTGCAGCACGCAAATCCTTCTATACAAAAAAATCTGTTGATAACTGTGTTGTTCTTCTCTCGGCTATTCCCTGCAGCATTAACACACAGACTGACATCCTTTTTTTCACAAATACATATTTAAGCGTTCTCAGGAACTGCGGATTAAAAGAAGTTAAAGATTTTGGAAATATTTTTTAAATTTATCTAATCTTTTTTATCTAGAAATATTCCTTAAAACATAAAAACTCAGATCAGAATTAAGCCTTTTCCATTTTCTAAAAAGGTATTTTTAAAAAATTTCAAAATTTTATAAAAATCTGCAAGCAGAATTGGATTTCCTGTTTGCAATGTTATGATTTGAAAAACTCCTTCGTCATAAGTTATAAAACTAAAGTATTGATTCTTTATTATAAAAGGAGAGATTTATGAAATCTTCAAAATATATATTGTTATCCGCGGCTCTATTTCTTGCACCCCAGCTGTACGCAGAAGAACATCCATCCGGGAAAAAAGGAATCGACCGCGACCGCACATGCAGCAACGTTGAAAACCAGAAAAACAAAGGCACCGATCAATTTGTCTATCCTTCATCCTTCATTGAGCAGACAAACTACGAAGGGAAGGAGTATCGAAAGGATATGACGAACCTTCTTGTTACTGAAATCAACAGGATTAAAAATCTTCTGAGCACCATTGAAAAAAGACATACGATACTGACCAAACTTTATCCTCAATACAGAGGCTATCAGGAAATTGTCCTTGAAGAAAAACCAGGTTTCTGGGAATTTAACGAGTATGTTTACTACAAAAAGCTCATGGCATTTCATTTTTCTTCAGACCATAAAATTTCATGTGTGGTCATTGATTCTGAAAGGAAAAATATTAAAAATTCTCTTATCTTCAAAAGGAAGCTGATCCGCCTGTACAATCCGTACATTCAAAGTATGGAAATTGAATCCCGCAGCCACTATTCAAAAATTTCAGAAACCATGGATGATGCAACTCCCGAAATGCAGCTGAAAAGCCTGCGATTGATGACAGCCCATCTGAATGAAAGTCTGTATGCAATTGATATTATGATATCATCCTATTACAATAAGCGTCAGAAAAGAAATTCAGACCTCATCTCTCTTTGATGTTCAGATTTATGTCATTTGGAAATGAGGAGGATTGATAGAATCCTCCTCATTTCATTTTTCTTTCCTATATAATAATTGCTTGTTTTGGAAGCCCTTATTCCAGAATCTGGCACTTCAGGGAAAAATTAATAATCCAATCCCTGAAATTTCCACTGAACAGGGACGAATATGTCTGAAGAAAACGAAGTTAAGGAATCAGAAGAAAAAAAGAATAAAAAAATCAATCAAATGAGCCTTTCTGAGGTTGATAGCGCCATAAAAAAAACAGAAGAGCACATGAAAGGGCTGGAAAGTAAATACGCAAAAAGCCTTCTTGCACGTAAAGCTGAACTCAGCTCTAAATAATTCTGATTTCAAAGTTTACCCGAATCATAATCCGGGTAAACTTATTTTAAATTCCGGCCGGGATCCGGCTTACAGGTATGATCTGTGTTCAGAATGTTTTAAACCGGACCTTCCTGAAGCAAAATTCTGTTCTTTCAGACCGGAATGAATGAATTCAAAAAATTTATGTAATTCCTGAAATGACTACAAAAAAAACACAGAAAATAGGCGAATATCCAGCTGCTGATAAAATGCAGATGGATCTAACATTTCTTATGGAATGTTTTCGTGAAATACTTGTAGAACACGGAGAAGAAAAACTTCTTCCCTACCTCCCATGGGGAAAAAACAGAAGAGAAGATTCCGGTCATTTTCCCGAACAGATTGCACAGGCTTATTCCATCTGTTTTAACCTTTTAAATATGACCGAAGAAAATGCCGCCGCACAGATGCGCCGTATTGGAGAATCAAGAGAAGGTCTGTCTGGCAAAGCGGGGATGTGGGGCCACTCTTTAAAAATATTAAAAGAAAATAAATTCAGTGAAAATGAAATTCTTAAATGCTTCCCTAAAATTCATGTTGAACCGGTTTTAACCGCCCATCCCACGGAAGCAAAAAGGGCCACGGTACTTGAGCACCACAGAAAATTGTATCTTCTTCTGGTTCAGAAAGAAAATACAATGTGGACCCAGTTTGAACAGAAAAATATCAGGGAACAGATTAAAACGGTACTGGAACGTCTATGGCTTACCGGCGAAATCTTTTTTTCAAGAGTTGATGTCGAATCCGAACTGAGAAATATCATTCATTATCTGAAAAGCGTTTTTCCTGACTCAGTAAATCTGCTTGATCGACGCTTCATCCTTGCCTGGGAAAATGCAGGTTTTGATTCAAAAAAAATCACTGACCCCGATCAGCTTCCGTCAGTCACATTCGGCACCTGGGTGGGCGGGGACAGAGACGGCCATCCGTTTGTAACAACGGAAGTCACCAAAAATACTTTGATTGAACTGCGAAAAGCCGCTATAGATCTTATAAAAGAAAACCTTCGCAATACTGCTTCCAAACTCAGTATTTCTGACAGAATTCAAAAACCGTCCAAAGAAATGGCGAAAAGAATTGATGAATTAACAATTCTTCTCGGCGAAAAAGGAGTACGGGCCCGCTCAAGAAATCCAGACGAATCTTTTCGTCAGTTTTTAAATCTAATTTCCGAAGCCATCCCCTCAGAAAGTCTGGAACAGGCCGGCATGGTATGCGATTCCAGCAATTACGTTTTTAAAGAAGAAACCGGGATCTATAAAAGTCCCAAAGAACTTTACAATGATCTTCAGATTATGATCCGTACACTGCGAAGCACAAAAGCATACCGCCTCTGGATGGAAGATATTTTTCCCCTGATGAGAATCGTCAAAACATTCGGATTCCATCTTGCATCTCTTGACGTCCGACAGAACAGCATGTACCATGACAGAGCGCTTTCGCAGATGATGATCAGCGCAGGTATGTCTTCAAAAGATTACCCGGAATGGCCTCTGAAAAAAAAGATTTTGTTTTTAAACCGGGAACTGAGATCAACCCGCCCTTTTGCTCTTCCCTCTTCCCATCTTGGCGACGAAGCAGATTCAGTTTTGGGCTGTTTTAGAGTCATCACCCAGTACATAAAAAATTTCGGTTATGAAGGAATCGGATCCTTTATCATCAGCATGACAAGAAGTGTGGCAGACCTTTTGACCGTATACATTTTTGCCCGGGAATCCGGCCTGATGATCAATACGCCGGAAGGTCCGGTCTGTCCTGTCCCGGTGGTTCCTCTTTTTGAAACCATTGACGATTTACAGAAAAGTCCGGAAATTGTAGAAGAATTTCTGAATCATCCCATAACACAAAGAAGCCTGAAATACATACAGAAAATCAAAGGCTACGACCAGCCCACACAGCAGATCATGATCGGCTATAGCGACAGCAATAAAGATGGCGGTATTATTACCAGTATGTGGAATTTGTTTCTGGCACAAAGACGCATTGACGAAACCGCAAAAAAACTCGGCTTTACCATTAAGTTTTTTCATGGACGTGGTGGAACGATCAGCCGCGGCGCAGGTCCGACTTACCGATTTCTTGACGCCCTCCCGACCGGGACCCTGCACGGTGATATCCGTCTTACCGAACAGGGAGAAACCATATCTCAAAAATATGCAAATAAAATCAGCGCTGTTTACAATCTGGAACTTTTAACTGCGGGCGTTACAAAAAACACCCTGCTCTATACTCATGGCCCAAGAATCCCGAAAAAATACGAAGAAATCATGAATCTTCTTTCGGAGAAAAGCAGAGAAACCTATGAAGAACTTGTGCATTCAGACAGTTTCATCAGCTTTTTCAGAGAAGCAACTCCCATTGATGCAATTGAACTTTTCCGTCTGGGATCGCGGCCGTCCCGAAGAACGGGAAACCAGTCTTTGAATGATCTGAGAGCCATTCCCTGGGTATTCAGCTGGAACCAGAGCCGATTTTTTATAACAGGATGGTTCGGCGCAGGAAGAGCGCTTGAATTTCTTGAAAAAAAATATCAGGAGGACTTCAAGCTTGTACGCGAGCACCTTCATGAAAGACCGGCCATCCGATATATTCTGACAAACGTGGAGACCAGTATTGCTACTGCAAACCTGGATGTAATGAGAAAATACAGCAACCTTGTAACCGATCAGGGATTAAGAAAAAAAATCTTTTCTTTGATTGAGGCTGAATATGAGCTTACTATAAAAATGCTGAACAGAATTATGGGAGGGACACTGGATTCCCGACGACCGAAATTTTTACGTACTTTGGAACTTCGCGAAGAAGCGCTTTTCCCTCTTCACAACGAACAGATTGCGCTTCTTAAAAAATGGAGAGCTTTGAAAAAGGGAAATAAAAAAGAAGCAGAACAATATCTTATACAGATCCAGTTCACCATCAATTCCATTGCAAGCGGACTTCGGACAACAGGCTGATCATTCAGAAACTTGCCAGGAAATTTCGCCTCCTGCACGCAGAGGTATAATTTTATCTTCGGCATATGAAAAATACGCGGGTACCGTCTGCCTGCTTTTTTCAATTGTGATAGTTCCCTCATTGAGAGGCAATCTGTAAAAACGCGCGCCGTTGATGCTCGTAAACTTTTCAAGATTTTCCAGAGAATCTCCGCTGTCAAAAACTTCGGCATAAAGGGGAAGCGCATGCCAGGCTGTATAAATCCCGGCCTTTCCGCATGAATTTTCCTTATGGGATGCAGGATGGGGAGCGCTGTCCGTTCCTGAAAAAAAATGCGAATCTCCTGAAAGAGCAGCATTTATAATCGCCTTTCTATCCTTTTCTGTCTTCACAACAGGCAGACAGTAATGATGAGGCCGGATTCCTCCAGAAAATAAATCATTTCTTGTAAGAATCATATGGTGCGGAGTGATGCTTGCCGCAACATTAGAACTTGAAGATTTTACAAACGAAACTCCTTCTTCAGAAGTGACATGTTCAAGTACAACACGAAGACCGGGAAAACTCTGAACAATCCATTTAAAATATCTTTCAATAAAAACCTTTTCTCTGTCAAAAACGTCAACATCAGGGTCAACGACCTCACCGTGTACCATAAGCGGCATTTCATATTTTTCCATTGCGGCAAAAACTTCTTTCATATCCTTGATGGACGATACGCCGAATTGGGAATTTGTTGTGGCCCCGGATGGATACAGTTTGATGCCGAGAACCGCACCGCTTTCTTTTGCATGTTTTATATCTTCTGCTTTTGTTTCCCCTGTAAGATAAAGTGTCATGAGGGGAGTGAAATTTTCGGACGAATCCAGACATTGCAAAATTTCTTTGCGGTATGAAACTGCCTCATCCAGAGTTCTGACAGGAGGAACTAGATTCGGCATGATAACGGCTCTTGCAAACTGGCGGGCCGTATGCGGAACAACAAGCCTCATAATTTCGCCGCTTCGTACATGGAGATGAAGATCATCCGGTTTTCGAATTGTGATTCTTTTGCCTTCTTCTGCTGGCATAATTTTACCGATCAGCGCTTTTTTAAGGGTTTTGATTTTTTTACAGATTTTTTTAATTTGCGTACAGGATTTTTTTTCTGCATTTTACTTGCAGGCGGATTTTGCGGTCCTCCATAAAATGGAGTTTCCAGAACTTCACCTCTGTAAAGGCAGTCCAGAAACACTCCTTCTTTTTGTGTTTTTTTAAAACTTACAAAAAGCCCCCAGGCAAAAGAGGGCAGAAGAAAACTCAAAAATCTGCTGAGAAAAGGCGGAAAAGGATAAAAAT
>JAOUOA010000422.1 GCA_029880625.1 Spirochaetia bacterium | reverse complement strand
TGTATGATAAAATCAGAGATGAACATATAGTCCATGAAAAAGACGGAACTTCCCTGATCTATATAGATCGCCATCTGGTCCATGAAGTAACTTCTCCCCAGGCATTTGAAGGCATACGTATGAATGGACGTAAAATCCGAAGACCGGATCTTACCCTTGCAACAATGGATCATAATGTATCCACCCGAATAAAAAAAACAGATGCAGCCGGAGAAATTTCAAAAATTCAGCTGGAAACCCTTGAAAAAAACTGTAAAGAATTTGGCATAAGACTTTACGATTTATTTCACAAAGACAGCGGCATTGTTCATGTTATCGGTCCTGAAATGGGATTTACACTTCCCGGAACGACGATTGTCTGTGGAGATTCTCATACAAGCACACACGGAGCATTCGGCGCGTTAGCTTTTGGAATCGGCACAAGCGAAGTAGAGCATGTATTTGCAACGCAGACTCTACAGCATGTAAGATCTAAAAATATGCTGGTTCAGATTTATGGAAAAACAGAAAAGCATATCAGCGCAAAGGATATTGTTCTTGCCGTGATTGGAAAAATCGGCACGGGAGGAGGTCAGGGGTATGTCATTGAATATGCAGGCGAAGCAATTGAAAATTTAAGCATGGAAGGCAGAATGACTGTATGCAATATGAGCATTGAAGCAGGAGCAAGGGCGGGGTTAATTGCGCCGGACCGTAAGACCTATGAATATCTTAAAAGCAGAGATTTTTCTCCTCCTAAAGAAATGTTTGATAAGGCAGTTGAATACTGGGAAACATTAAAAACCGATGAAGGAGCTATATTTGATAAAGTGATCGAAATAGACGGAGCCACGATCCAACCCCAGGTAACATGGGGGACAAATCCCGGTCAGGTATGCGGAATTAATGAATCGATACCAGATCCGGCAAATCTATCAAATGAAAGTGAACAAAAAAGCGCCCAACGAGCTCTTGAATACATGGGACTGAAACCTGGAGAAAAAATCAGCGATATAGAAATTGATGCCGTATTTATTGGATCGTGCACCAATTCAAGAATTGAAGATCTTCGTGCTGCTGCAAAAATGATTAAGGGTAAAAAGAAAAAAGATCATGTTCGAGCGCTGGTTGTTCCTGGTTCAGGGCGTGTTCGTATGGAGGCAGAAAAAGAAGGTCTTGATCAAATTTTTATTGAAGCAGGCTTTGAATGGAGGCATCCGGGATGTTCTATGTGTCTTGCCATGAATGACGATATACTGAACCCTGGAGAAAGGTGCGCTTCCACTTCAAATCGAAATTTTGAAGGACGTCAGGGAAAAGACGGAAGAACCCACCTGGTCAGTCCATCCATGGCAGCGGCAGCGGCAGTTTACGGAAAATTTGTTGATGTGAGGAAATTATCATGAAACCGTTTGTAAATCATACAGGAATTGCGGTTCCTTTTATGCGAAATGATGTAGATACAGATCAAATCATTCCCAAGCAATTCCTTAAAAAAATTGAAAGAAGCGGGTTCGGGAAACATCTGTTTCATGACTGGAGGTTCCTTGATGAAGAAGGATTGAAACAGAATCCTGATTTTATTCTCAACCAAAATCCATATGACAAAGGATCTATTCTCATAGGAGGAAAAAATTTTGGATGCGGCTCCAGCAGGGAACATGCTCCCTGGGCGCTAGAGGATTTTGGTTTTCGCTGTATTATCGCTCCTTCTTTTGCTGATATATTCTATAATAACTGTTTTAAGAATGGAATGCTTCCTGTGATCCTGAAGGATTCAGAAGTTACAAAGCTTAATAAGATTTTAGAAGAAAATCCTGGAATGGAAATGGAGATCGATCTACCGAATCAAAAAATTCATGCAGGTGAAGTCATTATAGCTTTTGATATTGATTCATTCAGAAAAGAATGCCTGATAAACGGCTGGGATGATATTGGTCTTTCATTGAGATACGAAAATGAAATTGATGATTTTGAAAAAAGATACAGTGAAAAACATCCCTATCTACAATCGATGATTTCATAACTAAAATTTCTGACATAACCGAATATTGAAATTCAGACGGAATCATGAATGAATTTTTAATGCTTGTGACTGGAGGAAATAAATTTATCTTCAGGGATGAATTATCGATTGACCGTATTAAATTAAGAATGGATCTGATTCTATAGCAGATTGGCGCAAATAAGCTTCTGTTGCACAAAACAGTTCCGATCAGGATTTCAATATGACCGTATTAATGGATGGAAAAAAACTTTCTGAAATAATCAGAGAAGAATTAAAAATAAAGATTCAGAAGCTATCTGAAGCAAAACGGATTAAACCTGTACTGGCTACCATACTGGTTGGGGATGATCCCGCAAGCGCTACGTATGTAAAAATGAAAGGGAAAGCCTGCGAAAGCATTGGAATGGGATCCAGAAAAGTCGAACTGCCGTCCGGTACGTCAACTGACTCTTTGCTGAAAGTAATTGATGACTTAAATAAAGACGAAACTATATACGGGATTCTTCTTCAGCATCCTGTTCCCGAACAGATTGATGAAAGGAAGTGTTTTGACCGCATCGTTTCTGAAAAAGACGTGGATGGAGTAACCAGCGCAGGTTTCGGTAAATTGAGTCTTGGAATTCCCTGTTTTCCTGCATGCACACCGGCAGGAATGATCCGTCTTCTTGAGGAATATCAAATTGAGCTAGCCGGCAAACATGCAGTTGTTGTCGGCCGATCTTCGATTCTCGGTAAACCCATGGCAATGATGCTCCTTGATAAAAACTGCACTGTAACGGTCTGCCATTCAAGGACAAAAAATCTTTCTGAAATCCTTCATACAGCGGATATCGTTGTGGGGGCTTTGGGGAAGCCTGAATATATAAAAGGAGAATGGCTGAAAGAGGGGGTTGTCGTTCTGGATGCCGGATACAATCCCGGTAATGTAGGGGATGTCCATTTTGAATCTGCCAGTAAAAAAGCTTCTTTTATTACCCCTGTTCCAGGAGGAGTGGGTCCAATGACAATTACAATGCTTCTTTCCCATACAGTAAAAGCAGCTTTAGAAAAAAATAAAGTTTAATCCAGGTATTCTTGAATCAGTTTCTTAAATGAAGATGAAGAAAGGTCATCCTTTCCAAAACCCTTCACAGCGCCTTCCTGAACTGCCATTTTCTGATGTTCAGGGAAATTTGTGATGAGCATGACAGGAATATTTTTTGTTACAGGATCTTTTTTCATCATTCGGACCAGTTCAATCCCTTCTGAATAGTCAATATCAATTTTCCGATTCACAAAGACCAGATCGAAGTGATGCTCCTTTAAAATCTTCATGGCCTGTTCTGGATGATTGCATTTTCGAATTTCAACATCGAATGGTTCCAGAGCATGTTTAATAGCATAATGATCCGGACCGCATTGGCCTACATCTAATATTTTCTTTTTCATTA
>JAOUOA010000030.1 GCA_029880625.1 Spirochaetia bacterium | reverse complement strand
AAATTCTGTCTAAAACTCCTGCATACAGGGCAAAATGGCCTTTTCCTCTTGCATGGTGAAGAGAATGGTAGCTGAAGGGATGCAGAAAAAGCGAACCCAATTTTGTTGCAGTAAATGAAGGTATAATTTCAGCATTGATATGTCCCAGAATGTTGCCGGACCAGTGGTAAATTAAAAAAACAAACCAAGCATAAAAATTAAGCGGCAGAAAGAAAGACATAAGAACTGGTATTCCAATATATCCCAGTGCCCAGATCATGGATTCTGTCGAAGACATGGAAAGTCCTGTTAGGGGAGTTGTAACGATGGAATCATGGTGTTTTTTATGAAATCGAAAGAAAGCAGGGCTGTGCATGGATCTATGAATTATATAATACCATATTTCAAATAAAAGATAATGGATGAAAAAAGTATAGAAAAATGAAAAGAGAGAATCAGCAGAAAAATTGATCCATCCGGACTGAAGACCAGCTGAAATAACAATTGCATTAATTAAAACAAACATAATGCTGGAATGAAATTCATTTTTTAATTGATTCGGTTTTAGAGGTTTTTCAAAGATTTTATGTCTTTTTCCGAAATTGCTTTTTTCAATTGCAAATCCGATCAATGAGCTTATTATTGAAAGCAGAACTAAAAAGATGAATAAGTACAGTATATTTGAAAGAACTATGCCGGAAGTAAAAATTTCTAAAGGATCGTATAACATGCATTTCCTCGAATTTGTTTTAAATTATAGCTGATTTTACATTAATAAATACAATTTGACAATGATAAAAAATGAAAAATAAGAGATAATATACGAACTGCATGAACAGGCGTCCCACATTATCAATTTCCGTTCTTCATCCTCTTTTCCGCACTGCCGAATCATTCGGCATTGAAAAAAAAATTCTTATGGATGAGTGCGGACTGAATCATGATATTCTGTCGTCTCCGGATCATAGAATTACAGTTGATCAATACGACTGTTTAATAGGAAAAGCGTCTGAATTAAGCGGCAATCATTATTTTGGACTGCATCTTGGGAAAAATTTCAGTATAGGCACAGGCAATGTGGCGGCTTTAATAATGCAGAACTGCAGTAATCTTCTTGAAGCAGGAGAAAAATATTTAAAATACCAGAATGTAGTCGATGAGTCAATGCAGATTGATTTAACAATTGAAAATCAAAAAGCAATCATATCTATGCAAAATTTATGTGATCATATCAAACACAAAAGGCATATGCTTGATGCGATTGCTGTTAATGCCGTAAACGTTTTAAATCAAATCGCTGCATCAGAGATAGTTTTTGACAGTATTGAATTTATACACAACAACCCGGATTTTTATAATGAATATAAGAATGTATTTCCCTGCAGACTGGAATGGGGAAAGCCTGTAACGGCAATCCGTCTTGATAAAACATATCTGGAGACACCAGTTAAACAGCCGAATCCTGAGCTGTTACATTTACTGGAGGAACAGGCAGATCAGATTTTATCGAAGTTGAATGGCGAAAAATATTACACATTAAAAGTATTGAATATTCTGAAAGATAATAATTTTGATTTTCTGAACGGACTTGAAAAAGTTGCAGCATCAATTCCAATGAGCGTGCGAAATCTGCAGCATAAACTGAAAGAAGAAAATACAGGCTATCAAAAATTGTTAAATAATGTAAGAAAAGAAAAAGCTTTTATGATGTTAAACAAAGGTTTGTCTATTACAGAAATTTCTTTTCTGCTGGGATTTTCCGAACCTGCTGTTTTCCAGAAAGCGTTTAGAAAATGGACAGGAAAATCTCCAGGAGAATACCGAAATCAGACTGTAAAATAAAAACAGAGCAATTAGTTTTCAAATGAATATTCTTTTTCCACTCTGCAAATCCTGACTTTAAATCCTGAATACCATTTTACTTTTCCAAGCTTTTGTGCTTTCAGATGTTCAAGATTTTCTTTCCAGCGAGAGATGGATTCCAAATCAGACCAGTAGGAAATGGTAATTCCAATTTCGCTTCTGGATGTTTCCAGTCCGAGAAAACCGGGCTGTGCAGTAACAAGTTCAGTTAATTTTTTAGACATGGATTCATATCCTTCCTGACTGGAGCTGAGAAGAGATGTGAAAATAACAGCATAAAACGGAGGTTCAGGAGTTTCTGCGAATGGATTCATGATATCACCTCAGGAATTTAGATTAAAGAAACAAATAAATATTTTCAGGAAGATACATTCAGGCATATTAAATTCTATAATCATTTTGCCAGATTAAAGAAAATTAATCTGCCTCTGAGAATCGAATTTTTTCATATCCAAAATTCTTTACGCTAGTTTGAAAATGCCACCAAAAATAATCTGTTTGATTTCCTGTTTCTCCTTTCCATGCAGGAAAATGCTTTCGCTGCGGTTTATAATAACCATGCGATGGAGAAATTCCGGCAATATTTTCAATTACATGAAAAAATTCATGGAGCCAGATCCCCATACTGTGTTCCGGATGAATCACAACAAATCCTCTGACAGGAGGGACTCCGGCGATTCTTGTGGAACCTCCTTTTGCTTCTCCTGTCGGGCCGTTCCAGATTAAATAAGCGGTGTCGAGTTTATCAACATATTTTTTATATTGTTTAATAAATTCAGCATGTGAATTAAATACCGGCGAAACTTCGTCTTTAGATTCATTCAGGATTACATCAGTAAGAGGCCGCGAAAGATAGACGCTTTTCCAGGAAAGGGAAAGTTTTCCGTCACTCATGCTTTCAATCAGCATGGTTAGAACATTCATATACGTACCGGATGTACGCTGTTCTGCATCAGTCATTTTTCGGTTGATTGATTTTTTTTTATTTTTCCAGTCGTATTCTGTTTGTAAATGTCTGAAATAAAAAGCAGTAATGTTGTGAGTATATACAGGCTGTATTTTGCCAAGATGAATTCTTTTTTCAATAAGTTCACAGAGAGTCTTTCTGGGAATCCTTTTATCCGGTTCTCTACCATAACGTGAAACAATTTTTACCTCTTCCCGGCACAATTCAAGGGCACGTTTAAGGTTTCCGTAGGAAATTGCATTGTAAACCATTCTTGAAATCCCGTCATGAAGCATAACGGACAGGTTCCTTTTATCAGGATCGTATTTTTCAATTTCTTTTGCCGCTTTATAGGATCTGAAATAACGGTCTTTTTTAATGTATAAGTGTGCAAGCCATGAATAGCTGTCGCCGATCTGGTATTTGGCATGATTTGCTTCTTTTTGTTTGTTCTCTGCTTCGGCATTTTTAAGACGAATCTTATTTTTTTCTATGGATAAAAGAAAATGATCAATGGATTGATCGTATTTCTGCATTTCATAATAACAGTGGGCCTGTTTATGGTAGGAAATCGGCCGGTCGTATCCTTTTTGAATGGCATCTGTATATGCTTTCAGGCATTTTTCGCCGTCTTTTTTATGGTATAAATAAAGTTCCCCAAGATGCCAGGAATACCTCCAGTAGGAAGGATCCAGTGCTTCCGCTTTAATCGCTGTTTCGATTGCTCTGTCTATCTGTCCTTTTATTTCATATTTTAGAGATCTTTTGTAAGTTTTCGAAGCTCTTTCAGATGCCTTTTCTGCGGGAAGAGAAATGGTTAATAAATATATGAATAAAATGAAAATAAAATAAAGTGACCGTTTCATCTTTAAATACTGTAAAATACAAATAAAATGTCCAGAAAAATACTTTTGGAAGTCTTATGATTATATTATAGAAAATAGCATAAAATACAAAAGGATAAATTATTTTTTGTTTCATTCAGGATATCTAATATGAATTGACTCCCTGATCATATTGGTCGAGAAACTTTATACAGTATGCTGGAACATATCAAGACCTATTTAGAATCCAGAGTGCCTCTTACGGACCATGAATGGAACATGCTGGAAGGCAGGCTTCAGTTAATAAAATTTCATGAAAAACAAATTATCTATACGCCGGAAGATATCTTCGATAAAATGTTTTTTCTCAATAAAGGGATCGTAAGGGCGTATTTTATCGACCCGGAAGGAAAAGAATTTACCTGGTCCATTCATTATAATGAGCCCGATGCAATGGTTGTGAATCGTTTCATTGTTGATTATGCAAGTTTTATAAAAAAAGAACCGTCCAGTTTTTTCTTTGAAGCAGTTACGGATTCTGAAGCAATTGTCATTACAGACCAGCTGCTGAAAGATTTGTATTCCAAAAGTATTCTCTGGCAGCAGGTGGGAAGGGTACTTTCTGAAGAAGCATATTATCTTACGCACCACAGGGCTCTTTCCCTTTTAACAAAATCTGCAGGCGAACGTTATCAGGAATTGATTCAAAAATTTCCGCGACTTTTTGAGATTCTGCCCCAGCAGTATCTGGCATCCTATCTCGGAATAACTCCGCAGTCTTTAAGCCGCCTGAAAAAAAATTTCCAAAATTAACATATGTGAATTACATAAATTTATTATTCTGATATTGTAAATTTAAATAAACAATCGTAAAGCAGCTTTCTGTATTTATGATTGAGTTTATAATACCAGGAATGAGGTGATTTATGGATTATTATGTTTTGATTCGCGGGATTCACATATTAGGCGCTGTAATTTTACTGGGTAATATTGCTGTTACCGGTGTATGGAAGATTTTGGCAGACAGGACGAAAAATCCATTCACAGTAGCCTATGCTCAGAAATTGGTTATTATAACAGATTTTATTTTTACTCTTCCTGGATCTATTATGCTTTTTGTAACAGGATTTTATTTTCTTTCGGAAAAATACGGTGGTATTGCAGATAATTTCTGGATATTACTCAGCTTTTCATTATTTATACTGTCCGGTGCAGTCTGGATTGCCGTTCTTGTACCTGTTCAGTTTAAACAGTTGAAAATGGCAAAACAATTCCAGGACGGGGATACGATTCCCAAAAATTATTTTACATTATCTTTCATCTGGAATGCAGCAGGGATGGCTGCAACAGTGATTCCATTTTTCATTTTATATTTAATGCTGACAAAACCGGAAAGTTTATAAAACATACTGGAAATATTTTTGACCCGGTATCAGAGATTTCAGTCTACTGATATATCAGGAGGAGTCTGTAAATTGAAAATCATTCGAATCGGTAATTTTTCATTTGAGTTGAAAAAAGGTATCACAAGATTTTTTGCTGTCTGCGCAGTTCTGTCTCTTTTGGTTCATGCTGCCTGTATCTGGACTGTAATGGGAAAAAGTCCGGGAAAGGAGTATAAAGAAAAATTTGCATCTTCTGTAAATTATCATCCGGACAAAGAAGTCTTTGAAAACCGGATCCCCGATCTGATGGAAAAAATGAATGAACGGGTGTATACCTGGAATAATATCAGCGAATGGTTTAAGTCAGGCATTGACAGAGAACCGGAATGCAGTCTTCCGGAAATCCGTCCCGATATTGCAGAATTTACAAAGCCTTCCAATGATCTGAAAGTAATCTGGTTCGGTCATTCGTCACTGCTTCTTAACATAAACGGCGTGGTCGTTCTTATCGATCCGGTTTTTTCCAAATCTGCTTCGCCGTTTGGCTTTATCGTAAAAAGGTTCCAGCCAGCTGTACTGCAGCCGAAAGATCTGCCGAAAATTGACTATATTTTAATTTCCCATGATCATTACGATCACCTGGACATGAAAACAATTGAATTTTTTAAGGATAAAAAAAGCCGTTTCATTACTCCTCTGGGCGTTGGATCGCATTTAAAAAGCTGGGGCATTTCCGGCGAAAGAATAACAGAAAAAGACTGGTGGGAGACGGCGAAGTTTAACGGCATTGAATTTATTGCAGCTCCAGCACAGCACTTTTCCGGACGAAACGGAATTCGGCAGAATACCACGCTATGGGCTTCCTGGATCATTCGTTCAAAAAACAGCAATATTTATTTCAGCGGGGATTCCGGTTACGATATTCATTTTAAAGAGATTGGCGAAAGGTACGGTCCGTTTGATATTGCGTTTCTTGAAAGCGGCCAGTACAACAAAACCTGGAAAGAAGTTCACATGATGCCGGAAGAAGCGGTTCTTGCATTTTACGATTTGAAAGCAAAAAAATATTTTCCCATTCACTGGGGAATGTTTTCTTTATCGTTTCATTCCTGGTATGATCCGGTTGAAAGACTTAACCTTATGTCTGAAAAGAAAAAATTTGAACTGATTGTACCGAAACTCGGGCAGATTGTAAATATAAAACGCTACAGAACACAGGAAAACTGGACTCCTGGAAAAGTTCAGACTGCTTCATTAAGTGCGGATCGATGTAAAGCGATGTAAATATTTCAGGTTTGTTTCTGATTGAGTAGCGCTAAAGCAGTTGTTTTTTGCTGCATCTGCATATTACAATGAAGAGAATTCAAGTTTTTTTCGATATTCACCTGGAGGGACCCCCATCCATTTTTTAAAAGCTCTTTGAAAAGAAGAAGGATCATTGAATCCAAGTAGATAGGAAATTTCTGTGATGGAAGTATCATTTTTCAAAAGCATAAGCGACTTTTCTTTTCGGACTTCATCCAGAAGTTTTTGATAAGTTGTATTTTCATTTTTGAGCATCATTTGAAGGTTGCGAGGACTGAGTCCTATTTGTGAAGCAACATCTTCAATTCCTGATTGAAAATTGAATGAATAATTACTTATAACAGACAGTATTTTTTTTGTGTAGATTCCGTGTTTATTGATCCGGGTCAACATCTGGTTTGCCTTTGCTTCCAGAGCAGACAATAATTCAGGATTGGGTTGTTTGATCGGAGTTTTTAAGTGTTCAGCATCAAACCAGATTGTTGTCAAAGGCATTCCCCATGCTAATTCACAATTGAAGTATTTTTTATATTCAGCATAATACTCTGGATTATTATGAGTAAAATCTATTCTATCAAATTGAAAACTATTCACAACGACATGTTTGGATGCATTAACAAGGCAGGAAACAATTTGATCGAGCATGTGGCGTTCCTGCTCAAGACTTTCAGTCAGCAGTCGAATTTCAATTTTAGCTTTATTATTCTCAATAATTAAATCAATCTTTCGTACCTCAGAAATAATTTTCTGATATTCAATATATTTACGACAGACTTCTTCATAATTACGGCAATTCAAGACCATATAGGTGACCACATTTCCAATATTAAAAGTAAAGAAATGCCCCATTCGAAGGCCGAAATAATTATCACAGGAAAGATCCACTGCTTTTGAGATCAATCGATCGAACTCGCCTACTGTGAAACGGTTATCTGGCGATGATAGAATCTCAGGATTCATACCGCACTCTTCCAGTAAAAATTTTCTATTTATGCCGAATGATTCTGCTGTCTGTAGCAATACATTCAGAGTTATTAGTGAAATAGTTTGTTCGGGCAGCATGATTTTTTATGATGAGTACGTCATATCAGCAATTCTTTTCAACTGTCAAATATATATTTATAGCAGAAGTTCAAACACGGTTTATCAAATTGAAAGAGTTTTTTTAAGCCGCATTTCAATGGATTCATTGCCTAGATTGCAGATAAAATTTACTCAGTTTGATTAAAATCGAGACAATGGCTGGTGATTTCTCGCAGGATAGAAAGCTTTCAGAGTTTTTTTCAAACAACGATGAGATTATACTTATTTTTTTTAAAATTTATCCATGCAAACCAATTTTCATTTAGCTATACATTTGATTGGATTCCTGCTTGATTATTTATATATAAGAAGATAGGAATACAGTTTTCGCAATTTGCAAAGATTCTTTTCGCACAATGCCATTGACAGGCGTTATGAAATACACTATAATCCCTGATCATTATGAATCTTATGGAAAAAAATGTTCAGGTAACTGTTACAGGAGGTTCAGGATTTATTGGTTTGCATATCATAATCAAACTGATAAATCAGGGTTACAGGGTAAAAACTACAATTCGAAATTTAAAACGTGAAAATGAAATTCGGTCCATTATTTCAAAATACACGCAGCATGATAAAGGGGATTTAACATTTTTTGAAGCCGATCTTTTATTTGATTCGAACTGGGATGAGGCAGTTAAAGGTTCCTCATATGTACTGCATGTCGCTTCTCCATTTTTCATGGATAAACCTAAAAATGCAGATGAAGAATTATACAGACCAGCGCTGGAAGGAACACTAAGAGTTTTAAAAGCTGCAAACCGGGAATCCACAGTCAAAAAAATTGTCCTGACTTCTTCCATGGCGGCAGTTTCATACGGTCATCCCCCTCCGATAAATGAATCCGTACTGGACGAAGATACCTGGACAAATATTGATGGAGCTGATGTTGTCCCCTATCATATCAGCAAGACCATTGCTGAAAAGGCTGCCTGGGACTTTATTGCCGATGAGGGAAAGCGCCTGGAACTGGTTGTCATAAATCCTTCCGCTGTACTGGGGCCCATGTTGAAAAAAGAATTTGGAACTTCAGCTGCAATTGTTACCAAGCTTATGGACGGCTCTGTTCCCGCACTGCCAAAAATTGGTTTTCAGATTGTGGATGTACGCGATGTGGCTGATGCCCATATCAAGGCCATGAATTTACCGGATGCTAACGGGAAACGATTTATTGTAACAGACAGATTTTTATGGTACAGCGAAATTGCAAAAATTTTATCAGATGAGTTTAAAACTTTTGGATACAAAATACCTTCTTTGACACTGCCGCATTCCATGGTGAGATTCTATTCAATATTTGATCCTGCGACACGAAGTGTTTTGAATGAGCTTGGTGTCCACAGGAAACTCAATAATGCCAGAATGGTTAATCTTCTGGGAATCAGACCAATCAGAGCTGAAGATTCAATTATCGAAACTGCGCGAACGCTCATTAATGTGGATGCGATAAAAAAGTAAGCGCATCGGTTCAGTTATTCTCAATTAAAGGAAATTAAAATGAATTTGTTTGATATCGGCCTCGATAAATGCAGTCCGGAAGATGTGCGAAGAGTAAGGACTCTGAATGTGACCATTTCAATTTTAGTGTTTATGTATGCAATCTATGCTTTTGCATACTGGATTCTTGGAGTTGAAAATGCAATATATATAAATATCGGAGTTATTGTAATTACCTTATCATTACTCATTTTCAATAAGTTCGGCTTAAACCGCGTTTCATCAGTTGCGCTTGGATTTATCGCTGTCATACACCTTCTCATATTAATTGTTTTTTTTATGGGGGTGGATAGCGGTCTCCAATACTATATTCTGGCCTCGCCGATACTGAGTTTCGTCCTCATCAAAGATAAAGATAAAATATGGATTTTTATAAATATGGTAATTGCTTTTTCAATGTTTGCGTTCTGCGAATATGTAAGATATGAAAGTCCCTATATAATTAATATTCCTGAAAATTATTTCTTTTGGTTTCATCCTTTTTCAACATTTGGAATGACAAGTCTGATTTTTGGAATAATTTATTTTTTTTATCAGGAAACAAACAGGGCTCATTTAAATATAAAAAAAGAAAGAGACCGTTCAGACGATCTTTTACTCAATATTTTACCTCAGGATATTGCCAATCGTTTAAAAAGTAAGCCAAAGGTTATTGCCGATAGTTTTGATAGTGTATCGGTTCTTTTTGCCGACATGGTAGGCTTCAGTTCACTCTCTTCAGATGCAAAACCGGAATGGGTCGTTGAAATGCTGAATACATATTACCATGCATTTGACGACCTGGTTGTTAAGTATGATGTTGAAAAAATTAAAACAATAGGCGATTCATATATGGCCGTTTCAGGCGCTCCGAAAGAATGTGCAAATCATACAGAAAAAATCATTTTATTTGCGGAAGAAATGCTGCATGCAGTGGAGAATATTAACAATGAAATCGGATACAAAATACAGCTCCGAATAGGAATCAGTACCGGTCCCATTACTGCCGGAGTGATCGGACACAGAAAATTTACTTATGATATCTGGGGAGATACTGTCAATGTCGCCTCGCGAATGGAATCATCTGGAATTCCAAACAGAATACAAATTTCTGAAAGTACGTTTAATTTATTAAATGGTAATTCAAACTTTATTTACCGCGGCACGTTGCAGATTAAAGGAAAAGGAAATATGAAACTTTTCGTTAATAAAATATAGTTTATGAAACCAATTAAATCATTACCTGCGAAGAAAATTGTCTTCAGAAAAATGAAGTTCAATCTGAAGTATGCCAGAATCAGCAACTGGAATGGTAATAATGTTTTTATATCGCATTTTTACAATTCCATGTCATTGATGTTCCCTGAAGGCGAGAAGTTTTTCATTGATGGTGTAAATAATTATAAGGGAAATATCAAAGATATTGAACACTTGAAGCAAATAAATAATTTTATTAAACAGGAGGCCTGGCATACTCGTGTTCATGCTAGTTACAATTCCCTGCTTGAAAAAAAAGGGCATAACCTCGAAGATCTTGAACAATTCGTTAAAACTGCTGTAAGGGGTTTTAATCAGAAACACCCTTTGATGCGGCTTGCTCTGGTCGTAGCCTTTGAACACTTCACAGCCATTCTTGCAGATGTCCTGCTGAAACATAGAGACAAGCTGCTTGTGAACTCAGATCCGGAATTTTCAAAACTCTGGCTGTGGCATGCTGCAGAAGAGCTGGAGCACAAGTCAGTAGCTTATGATTTATATCTTGAAGTTGGCGGAGGTTATTTCAGGCGAGTATATGCAATGCTAAGGGCAACATATCAGTTTTTTTATAATTCCATCTCGTCGCTTCGTTTGATACTTAAAAATGATCACGAGAAGATGAATCCCGGCGATTTTACAAATGGTTTGAAATATCTTTTTATTTATCCGGCTTTAATTACGCGAATCATACCTGCATATCTTGTTTTTTTTCTGCCTGGATTTCATCCATGGCGCAATCAAAACCATTATCTGGTGAAAGATTGGGAAAAAATGAATCTGAAGTCAACTGAGACTGACAGAATTGAAAATTCTGCACGAAAAAATGGTAAAAAACAAAGTAAACAATCGCATTTAGATCAGAATATACCGGCTTATAACGGCATCAGGAAAGTTTTAGATTATATAAAAAATTCAACTATTAAGAAAAGCACACTATACTTAACCATCATATTTTCTTTATTATTGTCATTCTTTTTGTTTCCGGTAATATATAAAAAGGATACCATCTCTTACGAACAGGCTATATTAAATGCGGAGGGACGGATCGTAAAAATAAATAATCGAAGAGTTCATTTTATTGAAAAAGGTCATGGTCCGGCAATTATTATGATCCATGGTTATCTGTACAATACTGTTATGTGGGATTCTCAAATTGAATATTTTTCAAAAAATCACAGAGTGATTGCAGTTGATCTTTTTGGAATGGGATACAGCGAAAGACTGCCGCACAACGAATATTCAATTAAAGTATACAGTGATCAAATCATCAGTCTGATGGACTCGCTTCAAATTCGCAAGGCTGTATTCTTCGGTCAATCCATGGGCGGTGGAATTTCAGTTTATATTGCGGCACATCACAGGGAAAGAGTCAGTAAACTGGTACTGTCTTCTCCAATGATATTGCCGTACAGTGAAAATATGACATCCCGGATTTATGAAACTCCATTTGTAGGCGAATTCTTAAATGCTTTACCAGGAGAGGGTTTTCTGATTCGTAACATAAAAAAAACATGGTATTATGACCGGGCCAAACCGGGTGATATCAAACTTACTAAAATATTGAAACCGCTTATGATAGAGAACACTTTTGATGGTCTCTTATTTATACTCAGGAATATCATCAAGTATCCCATGCTTAAAAGAGAGGCTGAAATTATTTCTAAGGCACCGCTTCCCGTTTTGATTGTTCATGGAGAGTTCGACAATGCAATTCCCCCGGAAAAGTCAGTCCTGTTTATTCAAATGATGAAGGAACTTGGTCAATTAATTATATTTGAAAAAGCAGCTCATAGTCCTCATGAGGAATACCCTGATCGTTTTAACAAAATTGCAGAGAAATTCATAATAGAACCTTCAGTGAAATTTCATTGATTATAAATTTGCGAAATGAATATGATATGGAAAATTTTCAGGAATGGAGTCTTTTCAAAATAAGCTGAAG
>JAOUOA010000421.1 GCA_029880625.1 Spirochaetia bacterium | reverse complement strand
GAGTTTTTCAATCATATCTTCTGTTTTTAAAAATGATTTTATTGCATCCTGAATGGTTGCGCTTACGAGGAGGTATTCCTGTTTGAGACGAAGTTCGCGCCCCTGGTGCACATTATCGTTCGGATACAGTACTTTTGATATGCTTTCGGAATGAACTTTATCTTCAACCGCACGGACGTAATCTCCGTGATTAAAATAATCAAAATTAAAATCTGCGCTGGCTTTTGCGCTCCACAGACGCAGATTATTCACCATTCTGGATTTAAATCCGGGAATTAAAATATCATTGGCCATGGCCATGATCGTTTCGCCGGGGAACCATTTTACTGTTTTTTCGCCTGTTGGAGTTGTCAGAGTTTCAGTGTGGCCGTAGAAATGAACCGGATAGAGCAGATCCGCTCTCATCAGTTCCCAGGGATTTCCGCGTGAAAGCCATGCATCCGGCGCTTCTTTCTGCTCTCCATTGACAATGTTCTGATGAAAAATTCCGTATTCATAGCGGATACCGGCTCCGGTACAGGGAAGATCCAGACTGGTCAGGCTGTCGAGAAAACATGCGGCAAGTCTCCCCAGGCCTCCGTTGCCGAGTCCGGCATCAGGTTCGTATTCTACAATTTCTTCCAGATCATATCCAATTTCTTCCAGAGCATCTTTGGACTGCTGCCAGATGCCGAGACTGATTAAATTGCTTTTAAGAAGTCTGCCGAGCAGGAATTCCATGGAAATATAGTAGACTCTTCGTGACTTTTCCTTTTCAATGATTTCATTTGTTTCGTTGAATCTGTCTACCAGGGCGTCGCGGATTGTATAGGCCATGGCCTGGTAGATATCGGAGCCGGTTGTGTTAAATTTGTATTTGCCGACGGAATATTCAAGATTGTGCACAAAATGCGCCGCAATGGATTGTTGATCTACACTCTGAACTCTTTCGAGCATTTCGTATAGTTTTTTATGCTTGCTGTCGTTTGTTTCCATAAATGCTTGGGTAAGGCCTGAACATTAAACAGGATTCAGGCTATGTTTACCATGTTCCTTGAGTCGGATTCGAAAATCATGAAGTAAATTCATAAAATAGACGTACGCATCATGCGGACTGGAATACGGACTGAAGTATTTGTGTACATCACCGTCGTTAAAAAACTTCGTGCTCATGTAATAAAAATGATCGGAAGTCTGAAGCTTTCTGAATGCTTCAAGGAGATCCGGATTATTCATTTCACGAATTTCGTCTGTAAGTTCATAAAGAGCGGAGAGAGCTTCATGCTGCATGGTATTTCCCCTCCATGCCGAAAGGTCTCTTTCTTCGTCTGCCCAGGATACAGGCGAATCACTTTCAATATCTCCCATAACAGGATGTTTGCTCGCTGTCTGGCTGACTGTATCGAAGGTGTAGTCAGGGTGCTGGAGAATTTTATGGGGAAGATCTTCCATAAATCCAAAAATGCCTGTATCTTCCCACTGATGTTCGCCGAAAGTTTCAAAATCCATAAAAAGATTAATATTGGTTCCATTGCCGGCAACATTATGAACCCATTTTGCAAATTTTTCCGTGGACAGAGGCCAGTCTTTCCATGACCGGTTTGAAAAGCGAAAGGCAATATCATCGCTCAGGCGGTAATTTTTTAAAAGACATTTGATCGATGGTGAATGCTTTGCTCTGTAGACAAAATTCGGGCTTCGCCATCCAAGAACCCGATCGGCGCCTTCCAGCAGCATGGTAGAAAAACCCATTTCCTGAACCAGCCAGGCGATGTGGCTGGTAAAGATGAGTTCTGTGTTTCGAAAAGCAATGGGAGATCTTCCGAACTCTGAACGCATCAAATCGATGTGCATTTTTACCTGATCTTTAAATTCATCTTCATGATACAGAGAAGAAAGGGAATGGTAGTAGGTTTCAGCAAGGAACTCCACCGATTCAGTATCAGCCAGTTTTTTAAAATTGTCGAGAACTTCCGGATACCATCTTCGGAACTGCTCGATGGCCGTTCCTGTTATGGAAAAAGTAACTTTAAAATCTTTTCCATATCTTTTAATCAGACGCAGGAGCAGTTCTGTTGTGGGTAAGTAACATTTATCGCCGACTTTTCTTGCGATTTTATAATTCCCTTCATCTTCAAAATAAAAGGGATTCTTCCCGATTTCCAGAAAATGATAGGGTTTAACCCGATACGGCTGATGGACCTCAAAATAAAAACAAACAGAAACCATTAATTCACCTTCAGACTGTCGTATACCTGTGAAATTTTCAGAGCAGAATCGTCCCAGGTAATATTTAAGAGTTCGCTTTTAGCCTTTTCTTTTAATTCATGATTCAATTCAGAATCACTGATCAACTGGATAATTTGATCCGCAAGAGCTTCTACATCCCAGAAGTCCACTTTGATTGCGCTTGCAAGGATCTCGCTTACTCCGGACTGCTTCGAGACAATTACCGGGATTCCGTGCATCATAGCCTCAAGAGGCGAAATGCCGAATGGTTCTGAAACGGACGGCATAACGTAAAGGTCGCTGATGGAATAAATGTAGCGAACCTGTTCTCTGTTAAGAAAACCTGTATAATGAAAATACTTTCCAATGCCGAGGTCTGCGGCAAGTTCAATCATTCTGTGATACATATCTCCAGTTCCTACCATCAGGAATCTTACATTGGAAACTTTTTCGATGACCTTTTTAGCTGCCCGTACAAAATAATCGGGTCCTTTCTGGAAGGTGATCCTTCCCAGAAAAAGAATGAGTTTATCTTCAAAGACTCTGGGCTGCTCTGTAATGCCAGCGGGAATTTCAAATTCAACAGCATTGTGAACAGGATAAATTTTGTCAGGATGGATACCGTACCTGTTTAAAAGAAGGCTTTTCGTAAAGTTTGAGACAGTGATGATTTTAGTACACCTTTCAAAGGCATTTCGTTCCAGATCATAAACATACTGGTTTACTTTTTCACCGCTTCTGTCAAATTCTGTAGCATGGACATGACAGATCAGAGGTTTTCCTGTCTTTTCCATGACAGCAAGTCCTGCAGGGTAGGTCATCCAGTCATGGACATGAATGACATCAAAGTGAATCTTCTGAGATATAAATTCTGCAAATTTTGCATATCTGTGAATTTCGTTGTAGAGGTCCGGTCCATAGCCTCCGCTCATGACAATGTTTTCAGGAGATAAGATTTCATTTATCTTCATGGATTTTCTTTCTGCCGGTATATAGTCAGCAGATTGATATGCAGAAGGAAGGGGGACGTCCGGGTTTTCCAGAATATTTAAAAATCCGATTGAGTTAATTTCATCTTCTGAAAGAAAAGAAAGCCTGCTTTTAACATCGAAAAGCTCTACATTTGGAGAATGAACTTCTTTTCCATATAACCTGGGAAGCATGAACTGGATTTTATGCCCCTTTTTTCCCAGAGCTTTCGCAATCCCCTGACA
>JAOUOA010000420.1 GCA_029880625.1 Spirochaetia bacterium | reverse complement strand
TTGGCAGCAAATTTTATGTTCCCGTTGAGGTAATTCCGTATGCAATTACACTTGTGGAACAGAAACTGAAAGATCTCGGCGCATCAGAAGTCGTTCTACGAAATGCTGTGAAAAAAGACGGTCCCATTGTAACGGACAACGGTAATTTTGTCTTTGATGCAAAATTTAATATATCTGATCCAATTGAGCTTGAAGCAAAAATCAATTCCATTCCGGGTGTTGTGGAAAATGGAATTTTTTCAAAGAATTCTGGTGTAGTCCCTGAGCGCGCGATTATCGCTGCTGACAGCGGAGTCACTGTCAAAACAAGATAAACCTATGATGCCCAGAGAACATGAGTTTCGTTCAGAAGTATTCTGGGAAAATGACAATAGCAAATCAAATTCCAACGATTTCCTCTATCATTTTCAGGACAGGGGGAATCTAAACGGTTCATCTGCAGTTCCCTTTAAGGGAAACGGCGAACGCGTTTCTCCCGAAGAGCTTTTTATAACATCCATTTCAGCCTGCCAGATGCTGACCTATCTTCATCTTTGTTCAAAAAATGGAATCAATGTTCTTTCTTACAGAGATGAAGCAAAAGGCTTTCTGTCCATGACCCCCGGCGATAAAACATTCATAAAGCAAATTTACCTTTACCCAGTCATAATATGCAAGGATGTTCAGAATGATCTGCAAAAAGCGATTGCAATACGGCTGATCCATGAGGCGCATGAACTTTGTTTTTTAACAAGCTCTATCGTTACAGAAATTATTATTGAACCGAATTTTGTCTTCAGGGTTCTTTAATGATTTTGTGAAGATAGAAATATTTTTCAATCAGGCGGTTAAGCATTTTCTGAAGCAGATCCATGCTGTATTGATTTTATTCAAAGTTGAAAATAATTTTAAAAGATGCTGAGTTTGCAGGTTTTTCGAATGTATGGAACTGACAAAATTAAAACAATCTATTTTGAAAGCGGCTTAAAAAATTCTGGAATCATTGATTCCATCAGAGCAAATAAAAATTCATCCTCTGAAATGATTGAAATCGCCCATGTTTCAGATCTTGAACTTTTGGAAAATAAGGATTTCATAAATAAAGAAGTTCTTGTTGTCTCGCATTATAACGGGAAATTTCTTTCTTCATGTCCTGGTTCAGATGGCATGGTTTGCTGCAGATATTTTGTTATCAATACAGGGCCCGGCTGTATTTATGACTGTCATTACTGTTTTTTACAGTCCTTCATGAATACTCCCTGGATGCATCTTTATGGAAATTTTGAAGATATTTTGAGGGAAGTTGATGAAAAAATATCTCATACAAAATTCCATACACGAATCGGGACGGGAGAGTATTCAGACTCTTTGGCTCTTGAACCTCTGACCGGAATGTCTTTAAGACTGGTGGAGCATTTTTCTCGAAAAAAAAATGCCACTCTGGAATTGAAAACCAAGTCCAATCAGGTGGATTCTCTGCTTCATGTCTCTCATAATGGAAATACTGTTATTTCCTGGTCATTAAATCCTCAAAAATTGATTGATGAAATTGAAGAAGGGACAGCAAGCCTTTCTGAAAGGATTGAAGCTGCTAAAAAAGCCGTAGAGGCCGGGTACAGGGTTTCATTTCATTTTGATCCCATGATTCATTATCCTGGATGGGAGTCCGATTATCATGGAGTGATCGATTTTCTTGCAGAAAATATCAATCCAGCAAGGATTTCCTGGATTTCACTGGGCACTTTCCGCTATTCACCGGGATTAAAGGAAGTAATCCAGAAACGGTTTTTTGACGATAATTTAAGCAGAGCAGAAATGCTGAACGGGCCCGACGGGAAGCTGCGCTACCTGAAAAGGGTAAGAATAGAAATGTACCGTTCCATGAAAAAGAAGATCAGGGAATACCATCCCGATCTTTTCTCTTATATATGTATGGATACAAAAAATGTATGGGAAGATCTGGAAGGGCATGCCCCCGGTTCGGCAAAAAATCTGGATGAAAAATTTGAAAAAAGACGCATTCAGATGATGGATGCTGAATAACCGGAAGATAGAAATCAAAATGAATCAAAACATTAAAAATCGGCGGTATTTAATCTTTTCCATGCCTTACCTTGCATTTTTTACTGTATCTACTGTATTTTTATTCATTTCTCTTTTACAAAGAGGAATTTTCGCACAAGAAACTGTAAATGTTGTTTATGAAAATTTAAACCTTCCGAATTGGTCCGGAAATGATTATGCTCCCAATATCAGTCCTGACGGTCAGTTTCTGATTTTTCAGTCAGACCGGGCAGGGTATCACGATAGCAATAATCTTTGGATATCAATTAATAAAAACTACAGAAATATTGCAGGCGATGCCGACTGGACTCCTGTCATTCCACTGCGTTTTCCCTACCTGGACAACGCTACCAGAACGATGAAGATTGTACGCCCTGCAGGAACTCTTGGAAAACCGGATGGTGCATTCAGTATCAATACAGACGGATTTGAAGGTATGTCATCGATCCGATACAGTAATTACGAACCTGTTGAAATATTTTTTACTTCAAAAAAAGAGATCCCTTCTGGAAGAGACGGTTACTCCGGATTGAATATTTATTCCTCGCAGTTTATTAACGAACGATGGACGGCTCCTTCCCATTTAAACACGGTAAACAGCCATTTTGACGACAGAATGCCTGCTGTTTCTCAAGATGGAAATCACCTTTACTTTTCTTCCAACCGTCCCGGCGGATACGGAGGCAGCGATATCTGGTACAGTGTACGGAATGTGTCCACAGGAGTCTGGGAACCTGCTGTAAATGCAGGCGAATCTGTTAATTCTTCTTATAATGAAATTTCGCCGTCTGTTTCAGAGGACGGAATGCTTTTTTTCAGTTCCGACCGCCCCGCAGGTTTCGGACATTATGATTTGTATTATTCCCGTACCGGTGAGAATGCTAAAAATCTAGGAATGCCGTTTAACAGCGAGCATGATGACGAATATTTCAGTATAACCCATGACGGCTTCTGGGCGTATTTTTCCAGTGATAGAGATCATCCGTATGCTGCAGGCGGCATGGATTTGTACCGTGCCGTGGTACCTGCAAATTTAAGGGGCCGGGTAAATGTTATTTTTACAGGAGTGATTCTGGACGGCTCTACAAAAAAACCTCTTGGTCTGGATGCAACAATAAAAGTGGATTACGAAAAAGAAACCATTGTGGAAACATCAAGTATTTTTCAGCGTGATCCCGGACATAAAATTGTAAATAATTTTAAAATCAATCTGCTGTCCGGAAGACAATATGCGGTTGAAATCAGCGCGCCGGGATTTCATCCTCAAAAGCTGATTCTGGATTACAGAGGCAATGTGCCTTCCGGGAAAACAGACCGCCGCACCATTCAACTGATGCCTGTAAAAAAAGACGGCGATACGCTTCGTGACCTGAGATTGATT
>JAOUOA010000417.1 GCA_029880625.1 Spirochaetia bacterium | reverse complement strand
AACGTTTATAAGGATTAAGAATTGAATTTTCTCAGAAGTTATTACGGTCATGTGGATGACAGACAGCCGGAATCACCGGTAAATTATCGATTCTTAAAGCAAATTTTATAAGATTTTTAATCAATGAAATCAGCCATCAAGCCTTCAGGGAGCTGTAAAATCCTTTTTTTAATGATCATTAATGGATATTCTGCTTAAATACTGTATTTATAGAGGAGAAAGGTCTTCTTAATTTTGTTAAACTTTACTTGCAGTCAGGCAATCTATTCCAATTTATGATATAAACCCTTATTATCATATGAAGTGAAAGAGGATAAAATTTTATGATGATTGCCGGCGCAAATTATCTGCTCTCTTTTCTTATTCTTTTAAATAGCCTTCTTTATATCCTGAAACTGAGTCATCCAAGGAATATGATTTCCTTTCTGATTCTTTTCGTTTTGTCAATTCATGCATTTCTTGACGGTTCCTTTCATTCAGCTGATATGCATTCTTTCCCTTTTTTTCTGGGCATATCTCCTTTAATCACCTCTATTCTTTTTTTTCTTTTTATTCTGTATTTGAATGTTGTGATAAACCTGGAAATTAAATGGAAACATATATATCTTTTGTTAATCGGATATATTCTGGTTGAGACAGTTCTGTACGTTTTATTTTTATTTGATAATGCAGGTCAGTACGGAACAACATATAAAAGCGTACTTCAAAAAGGATCTTCAATCTTTTTTTATCATGATGAAAGCTTTTATCTACAGTGGTTTTTTTTATTATTTGTGTATTCTTATGCTATCGTTTTTGGATTAAAAAAACTCATTCATTACAGAATTGAAAAGAAATCGAAATTCAAATATTTTATTACTTTTTCTGTTTTTATAATCCTGATTGTATTTCTTGCCGGAGGTCACATCTATAATTTTATCAGATATCAGAATTCTGAAATGCATGCAGGTCCGGGACATAAGCTGCATATGATACTTATCGTATGGCTTGGACTGATTTATCTTCAGATCTGGCCGAATTTTTATAAAAATAAATATTCTTATTTCGATATGAAAACGTTTGGAATCAGGCCGTATTCGGTTTCCTCTCTTGATCAGGTTAAAGAAGAATTGATACAGATTAAGTTGAATGATCTTGTTGCTGAAGAAAAAATATATAAAGTAGAAGATCTTTCACTTCCCATGCTTGCCGCTGCAATTGGAATATCACCGCATCAAATGTCGGAGTATCTCAATAAAAACGAAGGGAAAAGTTTTTTCAAATATATTAACGCTATGAGGATAGAAGAGGCTAAAAAACTATTAATGAATGATCAGTTGACGATTTCTCAAATATGCTACGAAGTTGGTTTTAACACTTCAGCTACATTTTACAGTGCTTTTAAAGATAAAACTGGATATTCGCCAAGCAGATGGAGAAAAAAACAGCTGGATTTCGTCACCAGCTTAAAGAAGGAAGCCTCCAATAAGAGCGGATGATAGAACCAATACAAGAGGATTGGTCTTTTTTTTAAGAGAAAGATAAAAAACAATTCCAGCAATTGCGGGAAAAATAAGACTTTTTATATTTCCGGAGATAAAACGTTCAACATCAGATGCAAGCAGATTGATTTCAAACAAAAACAGTACGGCAATGACAGCCAGGGATGCCCCCGTTTTAAAAGCTGTCATCCGAGGATGATCCTTCATTTTTCGATTCCATAACATTAAAAGAGGCATAAGAAATATTCCGGGAAGCGTAAGTCCTATAAAAATAGCTGTCATATAAAGAATGCCGCCCTGTTGAAAGCCCAGCATGGAAATTCCTGAAGCTGCTGGTCCTGGGAGAAGCTGGGATATGCTGAAAATGCGTTTAAATTGGTCTTCGCTTACTTTTAATGAATTAAAAGTTTCGTTAAATAATTTTGTATTGCTATTTTCAGAAATATTAGATTTATGCGAAATGGACTGATTCTTGATCTGCGCTTCCTGCTTGACCAGAGACTCTTCGCTTAATGCCCAGATCGTAAAAATGCCGCCGAATCCGGCAAGACTGATTTTTATAAATAAGATGCATAATAGAAAAAATTCATGCAATGAGTTCATTGTTTCTCCGGAGTCAGTTGTTTGATGTCAGATAGAAAAAGCTTCATGAAAGAAAATCGTCCCTGAAGAACAGCAAAAAGAATGCCTGTTGCAAAAATGATCAGAATAAAAGGGGGCTGAAACATATATAAAAGCAGAAAAAGAAAAAAGGTCAAAATCCAGCTGTATTGGCTGACAATTATGTTTTTTGAAAATTTAAAAATTGCTGCCCCCAGAAGTCCGGCAATGGAAGCAGTCATTCCGCGGATAATTCCGGGATATGCTTCCAGGAATAAGATTACGGATTCATGCGATATCACCTGAACTGTTAAAACTGCAAGCAGAAACGAAGGCAACGTAAATCCTAATAGAGCGGAAATAAGACCGCGAAAACCAGCCATTTGAAAACCCAGACCGAGAACCAGATTGATGTGATAGGGACCGGGAATCAAGCCGGCAAGAGTAATGCATTCTTTCATTTTTTTTTCGCTGAGGTATTTGTTTTTTTCATTCAGATTTTTCATGAGAACAAGAAGAGTTCCTGAACTGAAAGACTGAATGCCCATCCATGAGAATAACGTTATGATTCGAAATATGCCCGGAATTTTTTTTGTTTTAGGATAATTCCTGAATTCAGAATATAGTTTTTTTTCAGGCATGGGATCCGTGCCGGGGTTTTTCCAGCTGCGGTTCAACGTTCGGGACCTTCCGGCAAAAGTGAATAAAGTTTTCGAACAGGGGAGGATGGGGCCTCGGAAAGCGGGTTTACTTCCAGTCTTTTTTCAATTCTGTATCCAGGCGGAAAATAAAAGTATCGCAGGCCGTTTTCTTCATCTTCGCGTATGAGTTTTCCTTCATGTGTAATAACAGCTGTATGAATCCCGAAAGCTTTATGGGAGTTGCGCTTCATTTTCCATGCTCCGCCCACAACGGTTGCCATTTTGAAAATATATTCTGAACGATTGTCATGATAAGGTTCATAAATGTAATTTTCAGAATGGAATTCTATGGAATCATCAGGACCTTGAACAGAAGATTTCTTAAACAGAGGCGATCCTTCAAGAAAGTCCATGCTTTTTAGATTTTCAGAAAAGCCAGCCAGTACGAGAAGGCTAGGGTATACGTCGACAATGTTTGCAGGCCGAAAAATCCTTGCGGGTCTGATTTTTTCAGGAAAATGAAAAAAAAGAGGAATGTCTACAAGCTCGTAATGGAGACTGTTCATGTGTCCGTATATGAAATGTTCATAAAATGCTTCGCCGTGATCGGATAGAAAAACAATGATTGTATTTTTGAAAAGTTTTCGTTTTTTCAGTTCGCGGATCATTAAATGGATGTTTGAATCCGTAATCCGAATGGAGTTATCGTAGT
>JAOUOA010000416.1 GCA_029880625.1 Spirochaetia bacterium | reverse complement strand
GTAAACGGAGAAATCTGGATGGATATGATCCGTTCCAGAAATCTTTCCAGCCATACCTACAATCACTCTACGGCGGAAGAAATTTCAGAAAAGATTCTCAAATTCTATTATAATGAATTCTGTCTTCTGGAAAAAAAAATGACAGAACTTCAGAAAGGGAACTGAGTATGCCGGATTTCGGTCTCAGCGATCAGACAATCGGCGCTTTGCGAAGAATATTTTCAGAATTTCCTGAAATTAAAAAAGCAGTGATTTACGGATCGCGCGCTAAAGGAAATTATAAAACAGGTTCTGATATTGATCTTGTTCTGGACGGAGAATTTAAAGATTCAAGCGCAATGAGACGAATTGAAGAAAAAATTGATGATCTTTATCTGCCATACAAAATCGATCTGACGCTGTACTCGCAAATTTCCAACCAGGATTTACTGGATCACATCAAAAGAGCAGGACGCCTTTTTTACGAAAATTGAGAAGGAAACGTGATCGGAGTGTGTCGATCAGGCTGTGAGCAATATCCGGATTCCCCTCAATCAGAGGATTCAGGTTGTCCTTTTCGCCGATGGCAAAACTGTTGTTTTTAAAATTTTGTATATTTGAAATTGAAATAATTCAAAATTTTTGATTTCGATCAATGACAATGATATCGCAGCCAATTTTACTCCCTGAGATTCTTTTGTAAGGATAAAAACTTGTCAGATATCGACCTGTTTTAAGAGTTTTCATGGAGCTTATCCAGTCTGCAAGGTTGATTTTATGTTCTCCCTTCGGCAGCAGTATCTTTTTTCCATCTACAATTCTTGGCTGATTTGTATTATCGTAGTCGATTTCGCTGTCATAATAAACAATTATCTGATATTCAGTTATATAAGGCCGGGAAGGAACTTCAATACGCATCAGTTCAATTTCATCTCTGTAGTAAACCAGTGCACCAGCACCATCACAGGAAAAAATAGTCTGATCCAATCCGCGTTTTTTTTCAATATATTTATCAATGAATTTTTTTAATTTTATATGTCGTTTGGGATAGTTCCGTATATCTCCGTATTTACTCCATTTTCTTTTGATCGTAGCTTTTTCTGTACCGCCGTAAAGAACTCTGAAGTCTTCTGCCACAACCTCCATAAAATCTCCATAAGCTTTCATATTGGGAACAGGAGGCGTTTCCCTGATTTTCCAGTACTTTTTATCCGCGCCAGTTACATAGTGAAAGAGACGAAAATGCGCTGCATGACCCAGTTCATGGGCTACCGTTGTCGGACCCACTTTCCATTTTGCATGCGCCATGAAATAAAGCGTGCCATCAGAAAAATACCGGCCATTTGTATCGCTTTCATAAGGACTTGCATATATACGGAGCCCGGCAAACATTTCATCAGGATATTGAAGATCCATGATGGACTTTCTGATGACTTCTTCATCGGGCTGATTTCTAAAATTTTGAATTCGGTCAGACTCTGGATTTTCACCTGATAATGCAACTTCCCATCCATAAGAATCATATCTTACATTCCTGAAGGCTCTGTTGATTCTCTTTGCATGCGCTCTTCCAAGAAATAAAAGCTTCACATATGATGTACGGGAATAGATTCGAGCTCCTCTGGCTGAAATATAACTGTTTCTATGGTAGCGATAGAGATTCTGAACCATGAAAAGCTCATTCAGTGCCTCTTTTGGAGTCAATTTTTTAGCCCTGGCATCATCTGCAGCGCATGTAAGACCGAGATCAAATCTTTTCAGGTTATCTGCTTCCCGCATTATTTTTTTAAAATAGGGAGAAACCGAATCAGGATTAAACTGAGTCGGTTTTGCAGACAGGGATGTAGAGAAGATCAGAAAGAGAACAATGTTTAATAATATTTTGCTTTTCATTTTTAAACATCATATTTCTGTATAATATAAAAGTAAACAAAAATACTGGAGGCACCAGACAGGCTCTTGCAGGGTGATGATAAGTACGGCCTTGCCGGACGAGAGTATTTATACGAACATCTTTTTACATGCCATTTCATACTCTGATTCGTGTATCATACCCCCAGTTCTTCTTCGCCCGCTCGCACTACTTAAAGCCGATCCATTTGAAGAAGCTAATGATGACGCAACTCTTTCAATACCATAATGCCGTAAATTCTTAAAGAACGCCCATTCATTCAGATAGAGTGTTGAGTAAACGGGCCTGAAATATACATAACCTCTCATATTCGCTTTCAAAGATCCGTTCATACCCTCGGCTTTTTGATTGTGAACGCCATTCTGCTTCTATCTTTGTTTGCTGTATTTGTAACGTTTATGATGATTAATTCTTTTCTTTTTCCTTTAATAATCTGACAATATGCATCTGATTTTCTTTTTCGGCAAGATCAAGAGGAGTTAAATCAGTTTTATTTTTAATAGATATGTCTGCATCGTAGTAAATGAGAATTTTAACTTCTTTATGCTGACCATTTTTAGAGGCATAATGCATTGGAGTATCTCCATTTTCATCCTGAATATTGACATTGGCTCCGTGTTCAGCCAGCAAACGAATCATCTTTTCATTGCGGTTGAATGCTGCGTCATGAATGGGACCTTTATGATTTTCCTTTGCTCTTGTGTTTGGATTCGCTTTATGCTTCAGTAAAAGCTCTGCGAATTTTAAATCGTTTCTTATAACAACTTCATGAAGGAGTGATATTTTTGAATATTTATCTTTTGTATTTGCTTTTGCTCCTTTTTCAAGCAAAAACAGGGCTGACTCAAAGTGTCCGTTGATTACTGCATGGTAAATTGCGGTTTTGCCATTACCCTGGTGCGAGTGAATGCTTGCGCCATTTTAAATTTCTTTTTTACAGGCTTTTCTCATATCCAATTTTCCGGCAAAGATGCCTGAATCAAGAGCGAAGCTCTTACGGACAATAAATCAACCATAAAAAAAGTAGTTTTTATTCCGGGAACAGGAAAATTACAGGTCAGTTCATCATCGCAATTTAAGGAACTTTCCGGCAATGAACAGATGTTTGATGTTAGAAATCTGTTTGACAGAAATCAGCAAACTGCCTGGTGCGAAGGAGCCGAAGGTGACGGAATTGGAGAATATAATTTTATTCAATTTACTGTAGATGATTCAGACGCAAAATTTAATCTTAATGAAATTTCTATTATTACGGGATGGACAAAAAGCGAAGACCTCTACAAACGGAATAAAAGAGTTTCAAAAATTGTTATCGACACATATCCGGATGTTGAAGAAGGGGGAGAATCAGCTTCCATTTCAGGAGAACTTGAAAATAACAATTATGATTATCAGAATATTAAAGACGAATTCTTTTTTAATGAGAATTCTACAGAATCTATAAAGATAACAATTAACGACATTTTTAAGGGAAAAGACTCTGATACATGCCTCTCAGAAATAAAAATTACTGGCGAAAGATTGCCTGCTAATAATTATCCCTG
>JAOUOA010000415.1 GCA_029880625.1 Spirochaetia bacterium | reverse complement strand
TTCCTCATTTTTCTTCCTTGATTGTAATTTTATTCTTTGGGAACCAGAACATCATCAACTACATGAATCCATCCATTGCTGGCATGGACTGATTTAATGATTTTAGTTCCCCCGACAAAAATGTCATCTCCCTGCTTGGTTACTTCCAGATAATTTCCGGAAGCCATATAGAGCTTGCGTCCCTTACGTACATTTTTTTCCAGAGTTTCCACCGGATAATTTGCTGGGGCAACATGATTTGTTAAGATGAAAGCCAGTTTTTGTTTGTTTTTAGGCTTTACCAGTTCATCCACGGTACCTTCAGGCAATTTGTTAAAGGCTGAATTTAATGGGGCAAAAACAGTTAAAGGTCCTGCATTTACCACTGCATCCTGAACTCCGGCTGCCTCAATCGCTGCAACCAGGGTTGAAAAATCATCCAGGGATTGAGCTACCTGAAGGATATTTGCATCTGAAACGTCGTCTTTTACAGATGCCTGTCCTTTGTGTTCGCTGTCGGCTGAACCGCCACCTCCACATGCGCTGAAAAAAACAAACAGCACGGCTGCAAGAGCTGCAGCAAGCAGTTTGCTTCTTTTTTTAATTTGTTCCATTTTACACTCCCTTATCGAAAAAATTTAATTTTATTTAATACAACCGGTCTTTATGAATAGGATTGGTTTTGCTATTTGTCTCTCAGGAGTCAATGGATTTGTTTTAATTTTAGTTATTCTTAAAAGATTTTTTAATTACGAAGTTACTCTAAAAAATATTACAGGAAATGAACAAACTTTTTATTAAAATAAAAAAAAATTAAACTCGACCCAAACCCCAAAACCATTTAAACCTGAATGCGCAAAATTTTCGAGTATTTTCAGGATATTTCTGTCTTTTATTTACATGATTTATATCATTACGAAGTTTTACGGACATTTTTCTGTATTTATAACTTGATTTCAGGTAAAATAACATTGCCTTTCCGTATTTAATTTATTAAACTGCACCGGAATAAAGATCTGAAACCGCTATGTAGCATGAATTGAATGTTTGAGCTCAAATTCCTGTAAAAATGGCATTTTCGATCAAAGAATCATAAACAGAGGAGATTTTAATGAAAAAATCATATACAGTTTCTGCTCTTTTAATTGCAGCCTTTTTTGCATTTTCTTACTGCAATCCACCTGCAAAAGCATCCGGCAGAGTCTTTTTTACAGAACCTGCGGATGGAGCGGTTATTGAAGGTAAGGTAAAGGTAATGATGGGAGTTGAAGGTATGGAAGTAAAGCCTGCTGGAGAACTTGTTGAGGGAACCGGGCACCATCACATTATCATCAACGGGAGTTCCGTGGAAAAGGGAATGGTTGTTCCTGCAGATGAAAAGTATATCCATTTTGGAAAAGGACAGACAGAAACCGAATTGGAGCTGGAACCGGGAGAATACAGCCTGACTCTTCAGTTTGCCAATGGACTTCACGAATCCTACGGCCCAGATCTTTCTCAAACCATTAAGATTACTGTGAAGTAATGTAACATATTGAAGAGGATCAGCCATCAGGATAATCGGTTCAATAGGTATAAAAATAGAAAAAACCCGCATTGTATGATGCGGGTTTTTTCTTAATTACTTAAGATTCTTACAAAAACTGAATATTTTTTATCTAAAACAGCAGTTTTATAAAATTGCTGTTTTTCCTTTCCGTTTCCCGGCATATGGGGAACGCGCATGTTTAAAAATTTAATCAGCAACAGGAAGTCCGCTGGGAACCGAAGATGGAATGGAAACATTTATTGCTGCAGGATCCGTAAGGGAGCGAAGAAATGCCGCCATAACGGCAATTTCATTTTCGTTAAACTGCATGGAAGGCAAAAGGATGGAGTCCAACGCATTGATTCGTGCCGAAATCCTTCCTGCATCGCTGTCTACCTGGCTTTGAAAATCAGATCTGAGTAATGAAGAATTATAATTTAAAAGAGACTGAGAAGGGTTTCCATAATGCCGAATGACGTCTTCAAGCGATGAAAATGCCCCTGCATGGGTATAGGGCGATGTCAGTTCCACATTTCTGAGAGGTGCTGTCCTGAATTTGTAATTGTCAGCGGAGTTCCCGGTTTGGTGAGCAAGCCCTCTGTCATCGCCGCCAGCTTCTTTTCCCGGACCCAGCTGGGGATTGGCAACTGCATGGAATTTGAAATCAGACATGAGCGGACCATTATGGCATTGAAGGCATCTGCCTCGCATAAGAAAAGCCATGGCGCCGTTTTTTTCTGCATCGCTTAAAGCGCCGGATTCACCGCGAAGGAATCTGTCAAATCGCGTATTTACAAAAGTAAGAGATCTCTCGTATGCAGCGATCGCTCGTCCTGCATGGCCAATATTGAAATTATCAAAATTGGTCACAGCAGGGTAGGCATTTTGAAAAAGCGTTCTGTAGGCTGCTATTCCGCCGACCGTTCCGTTGGAAGTTCCCACAAGCCTTGCCATCACAGCGCTCCAGGAAGCGGCAGTGCTTCCTGCATCGGAAATGTCATTGCCGGCTCCTCCCATCATTTCGTCGCTGTCTACAATGGGAAACAGAGCCTGGGCATCCAGGGCAGATGTTAGAACTGCTGTGATAGACGAAAGGGAAGGGCTTACCCCGTTCAGTCCGGCTTCCGGAGTTAAAAAGTGTCCCGAAGAATTCATGGATACGCGGCCGTCCCAGAAAAGATCTCCCATTTGAGGATGGCCCGTATTGTAAATATGCTGAGCATTTCTTGCTATGTAATTTCCCGATCCGATGGTTCTGAGAGAAGCCGTTCCGCTGCCGCCTGTTCCAATGGAAAGAGGCAGACCATCGCCGGTATTTCCGGCAGGATGGTGGCAGGTTGCACAGGAAATATTTTTATTTCCGGATAGAATCTTATCAAAAAATAAAGCTTCGCCAAGCTTGATTAAATCCGTACTGTCCGAAATAGAAAAGGAAAGCGGTATTACACCTGCCTGAGTAAAGCCTGACCGGATAGCATTGTCCCTGTTTGAAGAAAACAACAGCACAAGCGATGTTAATTCAAGATCCTGAGAGGCTGAGGTGTCGAAATTTTTTCTGCACGAAGAAAAAATTATGCTGAAAATTAATACCGGTAGAAACAGGGTAAATGAAAAAAAGTTTGCAGACGGGAGCAGATTTTGATTTAAAAATGTTTTTTTTGATTTTGTAATAGTCCGAGTTGCTCCGGGCTTTTCTAAATTATATATTTTTTGCAAAAAATGAAAAAGATCATTTCTTATAGATAATCCCTTTGTTTCGAAAATTCTGAAGTTTATTTTTGTCATTTTTGATGTTCCAATCCTGTATTCTATACAATTCATGATATGGCAGCGAGCAGTTGAGGGACAGATTGATTTAATCTGCCCCTTCTGAATGAATGATTAAATAGAAACATTATCGCCGAAATGTATGAGTTTTCCTGTTTCTTTTAAATCGCACTGAA
>JAOUOA010000414.1 GCA_029880625.1 Spirochaetia bacterium | reverse complement strand
TCGGAAAATATTATCAACGAATAAAAGACAGTCTGTTCCACTTGTATCACGCAGGTGCTCTGCCATAGTAAGAGCGGAAAGAGCAACACGAAGTCTTGCTCCGGGGGGTTCATTCATCTGACCGTAGCAGAGAACCACTTTATTCAAAACTCCCGACTCTTTCATTTCAAGCCAGAGGTCATTCCCTTCTCTTGTTCTTTCACCGACACCTGCAAATACAGAATAACCGCCATGGGCTTTTGCAACGTTGTTAATCAGCTCAAGAATCACAACGGTTTTTCCCACACCGGCGCCGCCGAAAAGACCGGTTTTACCGCCTTTGGTATAAGGAGCAAGTAAATCGATTACCTTGATTCCAGTTTCAAAAATTTCAACGCTTGGTTCCAGATCTTCAAATGTGGGAGCTTTTTGATGAATGCTTCGCGTTTCTTTTACCTGAAGTTCGGGGCCTTCGTCCACGGTTTCGCCAAGAACATTAAAGATTCGCCCGAGGGTGCTTTCGCCGACTGGAACGGAAATCGGAGCTCCTGTATCACGAACTTCCTGTCCGCGTACCAGACCGTCTGTGGAGGAGAGGGAAATTGCTCTTACCACTTCTCCGCCGAGGTGCTGCTGAACTTCAGCGATGATAACTTCTTTTGCTCCGTCTCTCTGGACATCAATTTCAATTGCATTGTAAATTTCAGGAAGATTTCCAGCCTCAAATCCAATATCAAGTACCGATCCGATTACCTGAATGATTTTTCCTTTATTTGATGTTTTTGCACCGCTCATAATTTTCTCCAGTTCAGCAGATCTTTCACTGCTCATTGATTAGAACTTTAACTTACAGAATCTGCCCCGGCCACAATTTCAGAAATTTCCTGAGTAATGGAAGCCTGACGAAGTCTGTTATATTTTCTTGTAAGTATTTTTATCATTTCACCTGCAGCATCTGTTGCTGCTTTCATTGCAATTCTTCTGTAAATCTGTTCCGATGCGACTGCCTCGAGAATCAGCCTGAATACAATTGTTTTAATCATATGCGGCAGAAGATTTTCCAGAATTTTTTGCGGATTCGGTTCATACAGATAGCTTGCTGTGGCTACTCCGCTTTTTATCACACTGTCGCTTTTTTCAGTTTCCTGAGCTCCGATGGGAAGAATGGGCGTCAGAGTCGCTTCCTGTTTGGATGAACTTACATAAACAGTGGAAATGACTTCAACCCGATCCACTTCTTCGTTTGCAAAAGAATTCATTATTCTGTATGCGATTTCCATTGCATCTTCATATTTAAAAGCATCATCAATGGTATCGAAAGAAGCCTCGACAGGATGATCGATAAATTTAAAAAATGACATGCCCTTTTTACCGATCACATACAGGACAGGTTCTGCATTGTTTTCTTTCAGCTGCAGAATTCTGCTTCTTGCCATTTTCAAAATATTGGTATTGTAACCGCCGCAGAGTCCGCGGTTTGCCGTAACAACAAGAAGCAGAACTTTTTTCGGATTTTCTTCATTTCTCATAAAAGGAGAATCAACGGAATCCTTCAGTCCTTCGAGAGATTCAATAATCTCTGCAATTTTCATTCCGTACGGTTTTGCTTCATTTACACGGTCCACCATACGTTTCGATTTTGCTGTCGAAACCATTTCCATGGTACGGGTAATCTTCCTTGTGTTTCTTACGGAAGTAATTCTTTTTCTAATTTCTTTTGCGCCAGCCATAATTCAGTCTTTCTCTTAATCTATAAAAGCACTCAGCCATGTGAACGAATATCGGCTGCAGTGCCTTTCAAATAAGAATCTGCATAATCAATCACAGTTTTTGAAAATTTTTCCTCATCTTCTACAACATGCTTTTCTGCAATCCCTGTAAGAAGTTCAGGATGGGCATCACGTAAATGCTTGATAAGACCCTGTTCAAATTCGCGAATTTGTTCTACGGGAATTTTATCCATCAGTCCTTTTGTTACAGAGAAAATAGTGGCAACCTGTTCTTCGACAGGCCACGGCGTATTTTCTCCCTGCTTTAATACTTCGAGAACACGGTATCCTCTGTCCAGCTGCGCCTGTGTTGCCGCATCCAGATCGGTTCCCAGCTGAGCAAAAGCTTCCAATTCACGAAACTGAGCAAGATCCAGCTTCAGCCTGCCTGCAACCTTTTTCATGGCTTTAATCTGAGCGTTTCCGCCGACGCGGGATACTGAAATTCCCACATCGACCGCAGGCCTCTGGCCTGATGCAAAAAGGTTCGGCTGCAGATAAATCTGCCCGTCAGTAATGGAAATTACATTTGTCGGGATATAAGCGCTTACCTCTCCTTCCTGAGTTTCAATGATGGGAAGAGCAGTCATGCTGCCTCCGCCGTATTTTTCGTTCAGTTTCGCAGCTCTTTCCAGAAGCCTGCTATGAAGGTAAAATACGTCTCCGGGAAAAGCTTCGCGTCCGGGAGGTCTTCTCAGGAGAAGAGACATCTGACGATAGGCATTGGCCTGTTTGGTAAGATCATCATAAATAACGAGAGTTGCTTTACCCTGGTCATACATATAATATTCAGCCATGGCAGCACCTGCATAAGGCGAAAGATACTGCATGGGAGCAGGGTCAGAAGCGGATGCAGAAACAATAATCGTATAATCCATGCATCCGAGAGATTCAAGCTGTTCTTTTACGGCAGCAACCTTGGATTGTTTTTGTCCCACTGCAACATATACACAGATTACATCCTTGCCTTTTTGATTGATAATGGTATCAACTGCAATTGCAGTCTTTCCGATGCCGCGGTCGCCAATGATCAATTCTCGCTGTCCTCGTCCGATGGGAATCATAGCGTCAATTGCCTTAATTCCAGTCTGCAGAGGTTCTGTTACAGGCTGGCGTTTTGCAATACCCGGAGCAAGAAATTCAACGGGTCGTGTCTTTTCAGTATTGATAGGACCTTTTCCGTCGACGGGAGTTCCCATTGCATTTACAATTCTACCCAGCTGAGCATCGCCGACCGGCACTTCAAGTACGCGTCCGAGTCTTTTTACTTTAAAGCCTTCACGCAGCTGAATGTATTCTCCCAGGACAACAACACCCACTGAATTTTCTTCAAGGTTAAAAGCAAGCCCATGAGTTCCGTCTTCAAATTCAACCATTTCATTGGCCATAACATTCTGAAGCCCATAAACTCTTGCAATTCCATCTCCCACGGAAAGAACTTCGCCGACTTCATCAAGATCCAGCCTCGCCTCAAAGCTTTCGATTTCTTTTTTCAGTACGCTTACAATTTCATCTGTTTTAATTTTCATAATATTTCTCACCCAGGATTTTTTTGCCGACAAGGCTCTGTCGAATGATTTCAAGACTGGTTTTTATGCTGGTATCCACCATTAGATCGCCGGATTTAACAACAATTCCTCCCAGCAGATCAGGATTCACTCCATAGTCCAATATTACACTTTTTCCCAGGAAACGTTCCATTTCC
>JAOUOA010000029.1 GCA_029880625.1 Spirochaetia bacterium | reverse complement strand
CTGTCTTTCCCTCTGTATTTTTTCTGAACCTGGACTGAATTTCAGGATTTAAAATATCCTCAAATTTTAATTGCGAGGAATCATCCAGAAAAATCTCAGAATGGCTGTTTAATTTTATTGATACGGATTTTTCCTGTATCAATAAAATTCCGGAAGCTTCCTGCTCTTTTTTACAGCCGCTGAAAAAGAACAGAAGAATTAAAAAGAATACTCTGCCTGCAGTTGAATTCATTTTGAAACTTAATTTTAAAGAACCGTTTATTCTGCTGTTTATCCAGATATAATATTTAAGATAATTCAGGTTCAGGACTGACATACAGGATTGAGACGTCAGGGCTGTAATAAATCAATTAAATTTTTTAGATCAGGATGAGGCTCTTGATTTCTTCTTTTATAGATTGTTTCCTGGTCTTTTAAAAAGCGGTCTTTACGGTAAAGAGAGCCGTCCAGACCCCATGAAAGCGGCGGTATATCTTTTTCCGGATTTCCTCCAAATACATTTGCGCCGGCATCAATCACCGTACCTGTATACAGCATGGTTCCGATTGAAATTTTGACAGAATCTCCTATGATCGATCCAAACTTAATTGTTCCGCCGGGAATTTCAATCAGATCCGATCCCATGGGATCTCCTTCCGGAAGAAGAAGCCTGACTTCTCCGTAATTGTTCTTCAGATCCGAAGTGGTAGCAAGCGCTCCAAGATTGACCCAGCTTCCGAGAACACTGTGCCCGACAAAACCCTCATGGTGTTTATTGGAAAAATCATTAAAAATACTGTTTTCAATTTCGCCTCCCGCTCTTACTTCATGACCGAGAATGCATCCTCCGGTAATTCTCGCATTATCAAGCCTTGCATTTTTGCCTGCATACAGCGGACCTTCAATGTAGGTAAAAGGGGAAATACTGACCCCTGCATCCAGCACAATCGGTCCTTTTCTCATATCAAAAACTGATCCGGGCAGAATCTCAATATCTTCATGAAAAAAAAGCTGATCTTCAGGTCCGATCAGGGTAAGCTCGGAAAGATTTTTTAACGGAGGTGGAAGCATTTCTCCAGAAACGATGCCGGCTCCAGTAAAATAATTTCCTCTATAAGTAAAGAGAGGGATATCTTTTTCAATACTTTCACGGACATGATTCAGCATGCGAAATGGGCTTAAATGCTGAGATTCGATTACAAGATCAAACTGATCATCGGGAATTTTATTTTCAGAATAGGATTGAAAATTCTCCATTCTCGAAATTATTATTTCGTATGACAGATCCGGATGACGGAAATAAAACTCTGCTTCAGGAGATGCGATTTTGAGCCGCTCGATTTCGCTGTAAATTCCATTTCTCAGGTTAAAAACAGATCGAAACCGCGTCAAAGGAGCTGTTTCTGGAAGATTACTGTCTCGAAGCAGAATTTTCACGGCGCCCTCCTGGGCTTATTCAACGGTTACAGACTTTGCCAGGTTTCTTGGCTGATCAGGCTCGCAGCCCCGTTCAACAGCCATGTAATAGGAAAAAAGCTGAAGTGGAATAATCGTAAGGATGGGAGTCAGGACATCGATTGTTTTTGGAATTGCAAATGAAAACTCTGACATTTCAGGAACCTTTGTGTCTCCCTCCGTGTAAATGGAAACAATTCTCCCCTTTCGCGCTTTAACCTCTTCAATATTTGATACCATTTTGGGATAAATTTCCGTCTGCGGCGCAATGCAGACGGTAGGGACTTCGCTTGAAATCAAAGCAATCGGTCCGTGCTTGAATTCGCCGCCTGCATAGCCGGAAGCATGAACATAAGAAATTTCTTTAAGCTTGAGTGCTCCTTCAAGTGCTGTAGGATGATTAAAGTGTCTTCCAAGAAAAATAAAATCTTTTGCATCCTTTAATTCTTTTGCCCACTCTTTAATTTGATCCGCTCCTTTGAGAACTGTTTCAATTTTTTCCGGCAGGGCGCGGATTTCTGTAATCAGTTCGGAGCGTTCTTCAGGCGTAGAAAGCCACTTAATCGACGAAAGATACATTGAGTACAAAAGGAGATTCAAAAGCTGCGCCGTATAGGCCTTTGTGCTTGCAACTCCAATCTCTACGCCGCCCATCAATGAAATGAAAGCATCCGATTCCCGTGCAATTGTGGAATTGACGTTATTCACAAAAGACAGCACTCTGCAGAATTTTGATTTCGCTTCATGAATCCCGGCAAGCGTATCGGCGGTTTCGCCGCTCTGGGAAATTGCAATCACCATGGAATCGCCTTCAGCTATGGGATTCCTGTAGCGAAATTCAGAAGAAATATCCACTTCCGTGGCAATCTTTACATATTTTTCAAAATAAAGTTTTCCAATAATGCCCGCATGCCATGAAGTTCCAGCGCTGGTAATGATAATTCTTGTAACCCGGCCCTGGTAATCCAGAGGCAGAGCCATTTCGGGGAAAAGAATTGTGGAGCCGTCAATTCTGTTGCTGATGATGCGCCGGATAACATCGGGCTGCTCGTAAATTTCTTTAAGCATGTAATGCTCAAAACCGCCCTTATCCAGTTCCATGGCATTCATTTTGATTTCTTCAAGGCTGTGATCGACTTCCTTTCCGTTTTCATCAAATACGTGAAGTTCATTTTTAGTGACCCATCCCCACTGCCCATTATCCAGACGGAACTCTTCTTTTGCTGCAGGAATTACCGCTGAAACATCACTTGCCAGAAAGCTCTCATTTTTCCCTTTTCCGTAAACAAGGGGAGAGCCGTTTCTTGCAAAGAAAATACGGTCCGGTTCATTTTCATATATCACAGTGAAAGAAAACTTGCCCTCAAGTTTTGGAATTGTATTCTTCAGGGCCTCAACCATACCTGAGGCAGTTTTTAATTCCTCTTCAATTAAATGGGGGATGATTTCAGAATCGGTCTCTGAAACAAATTTATGTCCCAGTTTCTGAAGTTCATGGCGGAGAAGATGATAATTTTCAATGATTCCGTTATGGACAACGGCAATTTTTTTATGGGAATCTACATGCGGGTGTGCATTGATCTTGCTCGGTTCGCCATGAGTCGCCCAGCGCGTATGTCCGATTCCTATATTTCCGCTTACAGGATGCAGTCGCAGTTCTTCTTCTAAATCTCTGATTTTACCGAGCTGTTTTCGAATTTCAATTTCGCCGCCGTCAATTACGGCAACGCCTGCAGAATCATATCCGCGGTATTCAAGGCGAATCAAACCGACGAGGAGTACAGAATCGACAGATTTTTCACCGACATAAGCAACTATGCCACACATACATGGACAGCATCCTGCAGGGTGCAGATATTTCAATCAGATTATTACATGCTGCACCATAAAGTTTGTATCATTTTATCACATGTATCATTCTGACACAGACAGTTTGGATAGAATTTCTTTTAATTTTGATTCTGTCGGTGACTGGGCTATGATACGCATAATGGGTTCTGTGTTGCTGGGACGTGCATGAATCCAGCTCCCATCCTTCAGCGTGATACGAAGACCGTCTGTTGTATCTTCGTCTGAATCAGAGAATAAATGTTTTATGTTCGCATATACATCTTCAACTGAAATTGAATCGATTTCCATCTTCGCCTTTTTCATATAAAGATCCGGCAGCTCATCCATGAGTTCATCCAGATTTTCTGCATCTCTTCCTGCCATCGCGGATAATATAAAAGCAGCCCCAGTCAGTGTGTCCCTGCCGAAAGAAGGCACATCCGGCAAAATCACTCCGCCGTTCCCCTCTCCTCCATAAACTGCATTTTTCTCCCGCATCATTTCTACAACATTGGCCTCTCCCACTGCTGATCGGATTACTTTCGCCCCAAATTTAACGGCAACAGATTCTGTTAAATCCGCAGTGGATTGATTCAGGACAATGAGAGGATGATTGAGAGATTTTATTTTTTTCTCAAGACCCATCAATGCCAGAGGGAGAGTGTATTCTTCGTTGATGGTTCCCCTGAGCGGACTCCCCGCAACAAGTCTGTCTGCATCAGGATCCAGGGCAAATCCTGCAGCTGCTTTTTCTTTTTTTACAGCATCTCCAAATTTCTGAAGTGCCGAGGGTGTGGGTTCGGGAGGTCTTGGAAAACTCCCGTCAGAAGTGGGTTCACAGAAAATCGGAATGACAGAACAACCAAGCTCCTGAAGAAGTTTCGGAAGGGCTTCGCGTCCAGCGCCGGAAACCGCATCCACGACGACTTTATATTGTTTTTTTCGAATTTCATCCAGATTGGGTATCACGGAAAGAACAGAGCGAATATGATCCCAAACCCCGTCTTTTTCTGCAATATGTCCCATCTGCTGGTAGCCGACAGATGGATTTCTTCTTTCCTGAACTGCTTTGATCAGTTCGGCAGACTGTGCATGATCGAAAAAAAAACCTCCCGGCCCAATAAATTTAAATGCATTCCATTCAGGAGGGTTGTGACTTGCAGAAATCATCACTCCGGCATCTGCTTGATTCAATGCAACGGCAGCTTTGACAGTGGGTGTCGGAGCAAGACCTATATCAATGATTTCTTTCCCGCAGGCAAGCAGTGTTCCCGTAAGAAGATGACGAAGAATCGGTCCCGTAGGCCTTGCATCGTTTCCAATCACAATTTTTTTCCCTGAAATCGAAGCAAAAGCCAGTGAAAACTGAACAATATTGACAGGATCCAGACCCTCAGGAATCACCCCTCTGATTCCTGAAATTGAAACCATAAGATTCTTTCCCCGATCAAGCATGGGATCATTTGGATTGGTCTGCATAGAATATTACTCCTGAATCAGACCGGATTACAGCCTGATTCCTGTATGACAAGAACTTTGAAATGAAAAAATCGCTCGACCGGGCGGCCGTATAAAAGAAACAGGTATATAAAGCTGTAACAGCTTTTCGCTACTTTTGCCCGGGTGGTGGAATTTGGTAGACACGCAAGCTTGAGGTGCTTGTGCCTATTGCTGGTGTGGGGGTTCAAGTCCCCCCTCGGGCACAGTCATAAACATTGTTGATTTGCTTTTCATCTTTAAGAAGGCAAGATATACTTCCAAAACGTCATCATCATCCTTTGATATTTGCCTTTTTCATTTTCCCGCGCATGAACGTAACATCCTTCGATTCATGATGTTAGCATTCTGTCTGACATCATAACAACGTTTCATGCTTCATTAATATTCGGATTGGTGATAACATGCGTTAAAGGCATGGTATAAACCATACCTTTTGATTCCAGGTTAAATCATTTATAAATCAGGGATCAAGAATTGCATTGTCTGCGTCAATTTCACATGCTTCGTTCACTTTAATAACATAAGCAGTGCCAAAGGTAAGACCGACAATAGTCCACATTGCATTAATACATTCATCAATTTCTCTGGTTTTATAATAAGCGTCTGGATCAATATTTGCCAGTTTATCAGCCAGAAGTGATAAAACCAGCGGACTGCTGAATGGAACTCCAATGACAGTGCTAATTGCACTTACACGAATGATATCAATTAAAATGGCCTCTGACTGGATGCGGGATGCAGCTACAGAACCTTTCTCATGGCCTGGATTCAGTCCCAGAACATTGAATAAAATACAGCTGCTGCCGGAAGCTAAAATTGATACCGATAGAATGGATGTAAAAAAGACCTTTTTCATAATTCGAATATACTCCTTATGTTTACATTTAATGTTTTTATGATGAGAGTTGATCCCATGTTCAATATTGAAGTCAATTATTTTTCAGAAAAATAAAAGATTATATTTTCATCTGATTCTATTTTTTACTTTAAATAAATTCCAGGGTCTTCATGTTATATTGAAATGATAATGCGCTGAATACTGAATTTACTCCGAAGACGTCAAGATCATCCATTTCAAAATAAATATGACTGAAGATAATTACTGAAAAATCAATCTTAAAGATTAAATAAAAAAGGCATGGTATTTTCAATACCATGCCTTTTAATTCTTGGTTAAATAATTTAGAAATCAGGGATCAAGAATTATATTGTCCGGCTGCAAAGAACAAGCATCTTCAAGTGCAGCAGCTATACCAGCGCTAAAAAACCAACCCCAGAAGCCCCACATGGCATCAATGCATGCATCAACCTCTCTGGTTTTATAATATGCTCCTGGATCAATTCCTGCCATTTTATCAGCTAAAAATGAAAGAATAGAGATGCGAGTTCCTATTGAAAATATTAGATCAATTAGAATCGCTTCATCCTGAATTCGACCTGCAGCAACAGAGCCTTTCTCATGGCCTGGATTCAGTCCCAGAACATTGAATAAGATACAGCTGTTGCCGGAAGCTAAAATTGATACAGATAGAATTAACGTAAAAAACATTTTTTTCATAGAACATACTCCTTGAGTTCACATTTTAATTCCTGACAACAAGATTTGAACCCATTATCAATATTTAAGTCAACTACTTTTTATAAAATAAAACATGATTTTTTACTTTGTTATTATTTGATAATAATTTTTTCAATACTGTATTCTCCGAATCAAACCGTTAATGATGATAAGATGAACTATGTTTACCTGACAGCAGGAATTTTAATTTTAACTGGATCTGCTTTTCTGTATTTTCTTTTAATGAAGTATTCACAGAAAAAAATTATTTTTGAAAAGAATCATTCAATTACTCCTGACAAAGAGCTGATTCCGCTTGAAGAAACGGATGCGCCTGCTGACAATCTTGAATGGAACCTTCCGGCATTTTCGGGAAAATTAAAACTCAAACAGATTCCTCAGACGCTATCACCTGCTAGAGAAACAAATTTTTTCAGGTTTCGTCTTCATTCTTACGAAGGAAAGGATTATATCGGACATACAGAAAACCTGCAAAGTCTTTCAAAAAAATTTTTAGAAATTGTGTCAGAAACTGTTCAGGGCTTTGACAGCACTCTTTACTTAAAAGACAGTGGAGGATTTTTTCAGGCTGTATTCAAACGTCAGGGGCGAATTCATCTGAGCGGTAAAGCCATTCAAAAAACGCTCCATGAGGATCTTGCAGAATATCTTGAAGAGAATACCGTATATTTAAGCGAAGAAGAAAACAGCTGTTTTATCACAGTAAAAAATGACACAGGCATGGCAGGAATTCTTCAGCTTCACTGCAGAAATAAAATACCGGATCAAAAACGAATTCTGGCAGTTCAGCAGGAATGCCTTCGGTTCGGGGAACTGTTATACCAGTCATTTATTTATGAAAATGCTACAGTGGATACAAAAACAGGTCTTTTAAACGGGATGAAATTCCAGAACGATTTGAATCATGAATTTCAAATGAAAGATTCTCTGAATGGAATGAGGCAGCTGATTCTTGCAGAAACAGACCGTGAGTTTCTGCCGGCTGCAGGAAGGATTTTTTCAGAAGTCCTTCACGACAGTTACAGAATTTACAGAATCGCTTCGGGGATCCTTGCCGTTCTGGGTCCTGAAATGAATGAAAATGAATATATGATTTTTCAGGAAAAAATTCAAAACAAAATTGACATAAGGAATCTCAGGATTTATCTGGGACGATCCGTTTTAAGAAATTTTATACACTCGCCTTCCTCCTGGCTTCAAAGCGCAGAGGACGATTTAAGAGGGAATACAAATTTTCCTGAAACCGATGCGGGAATTGCAGTCATTTAATTCGTTTTCCAGTAAAAATGATTACAGAAAACTATTTTTTTTAGACTCAAAAAACTGCTGATTGGATTAATAAAATAAAAAAATCAAATTAAAACAGAGGGAATCCGTATTGAATCCTGAATCCCTGCATCAATTTTGATTTTTTCTACCCTTGGACCGGAAAGAATGGATCCTTTTCTTGATGAAAAACTAATCGCAATATTATCAAAGAGCTGCTCAGACTATATTGCAAAACAGCTTCAGGTTTCTGCAGAAAGAGAAGCATACGGGCCTTCAAAAAATGAAGGTCTGTGCTATGAAAGCTGTCAGAGTGTTGATCTGCTCGGTGAAGTAGAAGGAAAAATCTATTTCGGCATGGACGGCTATACAAGGCTGAAACTCCTTCCGCGGATGGCAGATAAAATCCATCAGGAGTCGGATTTAAAAGGGATGGTGGATTCTCTTTTGATGGAATTTGCCAATCAGATGGGAGCAGAAATTGTAAATGAACTCCATGCCAATCAGTTTGATTCTGATCTTGGCGTTCCGGAAAGTCTCAACAATAAACTTGTGAAAGTTGATTTAAACCGGTACAGGCAGTACATTATCATTTTTTTTATACGCGACAGACGGGCACATGAATACCTCGGCAGAATTTATGTTGTCTTTATTGTCAGAAAATTCTAACAGACCATTGTGCAGCAGGAACTTTTTCAGAAAATCAACCGCTTAACAGGACGGGCAATCGGCGACTATAATCTCATCCGTGAAAAGGACAGAATTCTTGTTGCTGTAAGCGGAGGAAAAGACAGCCTTCTGCTTCTAAAGCTGTTCAGAGAATTTAAAAAAAAATCGCCTGTCCCATTTGAGTTTACAGCGGTGCATCTCGACCAGGGAAACGGCAGCAAAACGTATAGAACGCTTGAAACTCTCTTCCAGGAATGGAATGTTCATTATAAAATAGTTCATGAAAATACCCATTCCATAGTAAAAAGCAAAATACCGGAAGGGCAGATCATGTGCCCCATGTGTTCTAGACTCAGAAGAGGAATCCTTTACAGAACTGCAAGAGAGTTAAAATGCAATAAAATCGCTCTCGGACACCACAGTGACGATTTACTGGAAACCTTTATGATGAATGCTTTTTTTTCAGGAAAACTTGGAAGCATGACTCCAATCTATCAAATTGACGAAGGTGATTTATACGTGATCCGTCCCCTGATCTATCTTCAGGAAAGCATGATTTCAGAATATGTCACAGAAGCCGGATGGCCGGTTGAAGCCTGTTCGCAATGCGGATCATCCGATATTTTACGACGATCTCAGATGAAAGATCTGATTGCAGATCTTGAAAAAAAATTTCCCGGGATGAAGCATTCGTTAATGGGAGCCCTTAAAAATCCCCATGCAAATGAACTTCTGAACAGAGATCTGTGGAAACATCCGGATTTCGCAGTTCCAAACTGAAAAATTTTATGAGTACATTTTTCTGTAAAATTAAACTTCGGCTTTCATTTAAAAAAATGAATTCCTGCCGGAAGAGGTGTGTTTTTTTTGTAATTCTGAAACTGATGAACCTGCCTGCGATTTTCATTTTTTTGTTTTTCCCTGGAAAGGCGCTATCTTCTCAGGAAATAATGCCTTATTATAGAAATATTTCTTTTAACTCTCCTGAAGCCCTGCGCCGAACTCTTTATCAAACAATAAGAGATCATAAAGTCCTTTCCTACAGAGATGCATGGAAGGTTCTGAAAGACTCGGACAGGGATCCTGAAAGCAAGAACCAAATTATTTTAGTTTATACAGAAAAATCCCTTCCTTATGAATATAACAGCGGCAGAAACAACCGGCATAAAGACTACTGGAACCGGGAACATATATGGCCTAAATCGCATGGGTTTAAAAATAAGAAATCAGTTCCTTTTAAAGATGTTCATAATCTGAAACCTGCAGACCGTACTGTCAACTCTTCCAGAGGGAATAAAGACTTTGATTTCAGCGAAACTCCCCACAAAGAGGCAGAGAATGCAAGAATCGATCATGACAGTTTTGAACCGCCTCCATCTGTAAAAGGCGATATTGCAAGAATTCTTTTTTATATGGATTTACGCTATGAAGGCGAAAATGGAGAACCCGATTTAATGCTTGTGGACCGTGTCGGAACCTCCGGGGTTCAGCTTGGAAAGCTCTGCACCCTGTACCTGTGGCATCTGACAGATCCGGTCAGTGAATTTGAACAACGAAGAAACGAAAGAATCTACTTCTGGCAGAAAAATAGAAATCCTTTTATTGATCATCCGGAATGGGCGGAAATTCTCTGGGGAAAAAAATGCGGACATGCGTTATAGAAACAGAACCAAAGCCTGATCGAAACAGATTCCTTTAAAGAAATAGAACAATGCATTACAGAACAATGCTCTCTGCCTTAATTTTTTCAGAAACTTCAACTTAATACATCCTGAATTTGAAAGATTCACACAAATGCTGAAACCGGGCTACAATAAATGCCATACATCCTGGTTCAATTTTTTGTAAAATTTCTTGCTTGATTGATGCAATTTATTATTGACTTCAAAGAGATGTCCAGTAAAGTGTCCCTGTTGGTGCTAACAGAGAGGGTGTTACACCTGTTCCCATCCCGAACACAGAAGTTAAGCCCCTCATCGCCGATGGTACTGCAGGGTTCGCTCTGTGGGAGAGCAGGACGGTGCCAGCATTGCAATTATATAAATCATTATGAAAAAAGCGGCTTTTGCCGCTTTTTTCAGTTTAAAATCTCACTCAATCCAAACACTGTATTCAGCTCTATAAAAAGATAAGGTTTCCCTTCCTTAAAAGATTGAGAAGTGTAGATATGAGAACCAAAGCCATTGACTGACTGGTCAGGAAAGAGACTGTTTCCAAATACAGTATCGGATTTAATTTTCAGGGGAATCTTTTCAGGGATTTGAACCCTTGTATTTCCAAAGATTGTATTTACTTCAATTCTGAAAATTCCTGATTTTTCATTCCAGCCTGACAGGTCCAAATTGTTTTTTCCGAAAATAGTATTATACTCTTTCTGGGCAGGATTGAAATGCTGCCTTCCCTCGGTAAACATTACGTCTCCTTCACCTGCATGAAACGGCCTTTTCATAAAAGGCTTTCCGAATAAAATCTGGATCCCGATCAATATAAAAAGAAAACCGAAAATCAACCTGAAAACCGGAATTTCAATGTCAAAGACTACCTTTAAAATGATTGTAATTCCGATTAAAATAAAAACAGAGCCCCAAAAAAGACCGCTGAATAAAAATCCCATTTTCATATACTCCTCTTCAATTTCAAAATAATTCAATTTATCCTTTTGCTTTATCTTTACTATCTGTTCATATTGAAATAAAGGCCACAAAATTCACAATCATTATAAATAATTTTAAATATTGATTTGCATCATTTCGTATTTTATATAAGATATCCATTGCAAAGATAAATTATGCAAAAGACCTTACAAAAAATTTATTTTTTCAGGAAATTGAAACTCCCTGCAGTATTATTTATAGCAGGAATTCTCTTTTTAACCTGCAGAAGCACTTCTTCGGTTACCCTGCTGGACAGGGATGACGGTCTTACAAATTTAATTTCTCATGAAGGAAACTTTTCTGCCCTCATGCCTGTAAAACCATTGCGTAGCGTAAAAAAAAGCAATTCTAAAATCGGCGAACTGGAAAATTACATTTACTATTGTATTGTTGATGGAGAAAATAATACCTACGTTTACCTGATCAGTTATGTTGATTACCCCGGAAATATGATCTTATCAGTCAATAAAAATGATCTCATCCGGAATGCCATTGCAGGATCCATGAAGCGTCTGGTCCGTTCAAGACTCATTTCCCAGCAGCCGATTTATCTCCAGAACAATCCAGGCTATGAAGCAATTTTCACAGGATATCAAAATCAATCAGGAAAACTGGTCATGGCAAAAGAAAGAATCTTCCTGGTAAAAAACAGAATGTACATTCTTCTTATGATGACGGATGCTTCAAACAGTCACGATATAGCAGACCGTTTTTTTAATTCATTTCAGATTACTACAAATATTTAATCAATAAATTAAAATTGATTCTTTAATTATTGTATATGAATTCCGCCTATGCAATAAAAAATGAAATCCCCTCAATACAATCAGATCTTCCGGGGATTTTGACTCTCGCAAATTATTACTGGATAAATTTATGAATTCACAAATACCGTATATTTTCTCTTATGCGATACGCTGTATATCAATCCAGCATTAAAACTTAAAATAGACAAAACTTCCGGAAACATCGCCGTAAAGCAAAAGAAGAATACCAATGACCGGAATTCCGATTCCCGCGAATGCATATTTGAATACGAGATTATTTTTCACCCTGCTGCGGATTCCAGGATAATATTGAATCATATTCAGCAGAAAAACGATCAGCATCATTCCAATCACGGTTTCAGGATTGCTCAGCGGCATCCCTCGCTGCAGTGAAACGATTCCCCTGAGGATTTCCCATGTTGTATTTATGTCCGGAGCAGCAAAAAGAATGGAACTGAACGAAAA